>JANLUJ010000879.1:0-12566 GCA_031363425.1 Pirellula sp. | reverse complement strand
CTTCATCTCCTTCAAGCGAGCCGACCGCGTTGCTATAGGAACTAGACCGATTGTTTTTTCCACGGTTGGGATGTCAGCATAGCTTTCCCCATCAAAGCCACCGAATACGCATGTTAGTTCAATGCCATATTCGTCTAGTTTTTTAAGGAACTTTTCGGCAGCGTCTGGCCTGCGGCCAGCGGCATGCGGCGTATGCAATTGAATGGATGGTATTTGCAAGTCTCTGGCGACTTCCAAATGAACACCAAGGCCAGCGTCGATACTGGTGAACACACCTATAGACCAAGGAGAGAGGCTCATGCGGGACCTTTGTAGACGAAAATAAATCTAACCGTTGATTAACCGCCGATCATTCTTGATCGGGCCATGGCATCTTCAGCCATTTGAATATAGCGTTGTTCCTGTGTACCGGCCCAAGCCCTTTGGTACGTGACGCTCAAAACGGTAAAATTTGTCGAATCATTTGGTTCTAATTCGCATGCTTTCTCTGCATGCTTGACCGCTTCCTCGTGCCGACCGGTTTGGGTGTAGATTCGGGCAAGCATCATATGAGAAAGAACATGGCTTTCGTCTTCGGCCAAAATGCCTGCCAATAAACCGGTTGCCTCATCAAGCTTTCCTTGATCTTTTAGCTTTTCGGCTTCGTTTAATCGTTGTGAAATCGTTGTCATTTTGTGGAGCATTTTGAGGGAGTGGCAGGATATTTCCTCGCACTTCGGCAATGGTAATCAATGACTGCGAATTGTAGTCGATGTGAAACTATTGTGGAACGATCCGTGGCCTTAACGGCCCAAGAACGTTTTTCGCGGTGGGCTAACATTAGAAACCCGGCCAAGTATTTCACGCAGAATTCTCTGTTCTAAATCCGTGTCGTTTTCCTGGCGAATCCAACCCAGAGTAATCGGCTGACCTGCCAAAGCCCTGTCCACGCGAACCACCGTGCCGTCATGTCTGGCTACCGCAGACCCCTCCGAGGAATACTGAGACCGATCCACGTCCTCGATCTCCTTGATCACCTCGACCGCGATTGCGAATCCCTCGTTCGCGGGAATCACGCGAACCGTGGCCGTGCGCCGCATGGTTTGGAGCGTGCTTTGCCACCGCTGATATCCTTCCAACGCGTCCTTCCGCCATGGTTCTAAATAGGTTGCTCCAACCTCCGGATACGTTTCCATCTTTCCTTCAATCCACTGAAGGTCATCGCGAATCGGACGCTGTTCGCTCTTGATCTTGAAGTAGTCCTCTACCGTGTCGACGATTTGATTCCAAAGGAACTCCGAGTCCTGGGTGTTCACATTGATCGGGTTGGCCAAACGGGTTTGTGGCCCCAATGGAATCGACGGAATGGAAAGGGTTGTCTGAGGAATTTTCCCAAGCTGACTGCAGCCCGTGAACAGCAGAATAAAAGTAGCCATAACTACACGGGCAAAGGTCCACGTTGTCTTGGCAGGAAGCCATCGAATCAACAGGATGCATGCCATTAGAGTTAGCATTAGAATTGGCTACGAAGCGGGATTTGGATCGATGTCGCGGAGCGATCGTCCTAAACGTTTGCGACTGCTTGTGCCAGGTAGTTTTCTTTGCTGTGGCTCGTCGACTCTGGCGTTCGCCTGCAACGAAATGGGCTGTTTGGCAAACGACATGAGAGTCGGGTTCAACTCGCGATTTTCGTCGGGTGAACCAATGGTATCGATGGCATCGCTTACACCGAGCAAGACCGATTGCTTAACGCCGTCACGAATCCAATTGAAAAGACCAAGGCCATTGCTCATGATTATGCACTCCCTTGCAAACTCACATTTTTCGAACGTATCGTCCGTAGGATATCATCCGACTCGGCGAGCGGCCAGATCAGTTCTGCTAGATCGAGAGGCAGAAGTTAAGTTAGCCGAGCGACAGGCTGAAACCTACCAGTTGAGCCTGAGGCGCTAGCCGATAAATGCCCAAAACACACGGCCCAGGGGCCATGTACCTATTCGATTTCAGTCTGCCACCGTCAGCAATGGTTCCATACTTTTTGGCAAAAAAAGTCCTTTTTTGGAGACCGAACGGTCTAAACTAAATGGGAATCAACTCTTCAACACTCATCTACGGAGAACTTGTCGTGAATACGCTTTCTCGTTCTATACTCGGAATGATAGGTGGCCTCCTAGTGTTATGCGCACTGGGGACCCTTGGTTTCCTGTCCGCGCTGGCCAGTCCACAAGCGGCCGATCGGATACTCAAACAGGAGCCTCTTGGTTTCGGCGACGGAATCGTTGGAATGGGGAACATGCCAAATGGTTTCCAAAGGCCAAAGGAGTTAGTCATCCAGTGGGTAAAGCCAACGGCTCCAGCTCCTTCTTGGCTTGACAACAAAGAGGACGTGAACGATATCGAAGAGCGAATCCGAGCAGTGCTCAATGAGAGAATGGAAGTGGACTTCAACGCGCTAAGTCTTTCGACGATCGTAAAGATCCTTCGGGGCAAATTCGACATCCCTCTATTTATCGATGAGAAGGCGTTGGAAGAAGAAAACATTTCGTTGGATGAACCCATCACGCTAGAAAGACCCCCAACGAAGCTCTGCGACATATTGACACAGATTTTCAGACCGCTCCAACTCACTTATGTCGTCGAACTGGAGGCAATCACGATTACAACGAGGCGATCCAGCGCGAACAAGACCAAATGCTACGACTTGAGCTTTATCCTGCCGGACAATAGCCTTATATCGGAACTGCTTGGTTCGATCGAGACCATGGTCAAGTCACACGAATGGCAGTCTGTGGGCGGTAACAGCTCCATGACGACCGTTGGTTCCATGCTCTTGATAAATGCCCCCGACGATACGCACCTCGAATTGGCGAGTTTGTTGCGAGCCATCAGCAAACAATCGCCCGCAAATCTAAAACCCAGAGTCTTTCTCGATATGCCCGCCAGCAAACCAGCAGAAGGCGAGAAGACAAGCGAAAAACACTAAGGCTTGATTGAGCCAGTTCAATACCATCTGGTTGCGGGGCTCTGCCTCGCAACCCACGGCATTGCAGGCTCTGCCCGTCGAACTCGGTTCTCACGAGGCAGAGCCTCCGAGGCAGTGCGTTCCAAGGCATGAGCCTTGGAACGAGGAAGTGGATTACTAACATTTCAAAAAACGGAAATTCAAACTCTTCCAAGGAAAAGTCGTCATGCAACTCATTTTTCGTACTATTGTCGGTTCAACCAGTGGCATCCTAGTGCTTGCCGCACTCGGAACCATTGGATTCCTTTCCGCGTTGGCAAGTCCTCGCCCTGCAACGAATCAACATGGATCAAGTGTCCTTGCACAAGGCATGGGCGGGATGGCTGGCGGAATGCCAGGTATGCCCGCTAATACGCAACCTCCAAAGGAACTAGTCATCCCATGGCAGAAGCCTTCAACACCGGCACCAGACTGGCTTGACAGTAAAGCAGACGCCAATCAGAGAGAAGAAAAAATACGTTCGACGCTCAATGATCGAATGGATATTGAACTAGTCGCGGCGCCGATCCACACAGTCATGGCGTTCATTTCTACTAAAATGGAGATCCCAATCATTCTGGATGAAAAAGCGTTGGAAGACGAGAGCATTACAACCGATGAGCCCATTACCATCAAAAGAGAGGGGACTAAGGTTCGGGATGTGCTGATGCAAATTCTTGATCCGCTCCAGCTCACGTACAAGATTGACCTCGAAGCGGTGATGATAACTTCCAGGAAGAGCTATGCGAACAAAGTGCGTTTCTACGATTTAAGCTACATTTTTCCCGACAACAGTCTAATTCGAGAACTAGTTACTGCGATCGAATCCATGGTTGCCCCGAGCGATTGGCAAAGCGCCGGCGGTAATAGCTCCTTGACAACTGTAGGATGCATGTTGCTGATCAACGCTCCGGAAGAGACCCATCTCGCAACTGAACATCTGCTGCGAGCCATCAGCAAACAGGCACCTGCCAATTTGAAACCTAGAGTTTTTCTAGATAGGACAATCAACAAACCAGCAGACAACGAGAAGCCAGGCGAGAAACGTGAGGCGAGCGGAGGGGCCAAGTGACACTTGGCCCGAGAGGTAACTTTTTTAAATAAAAGATGATTTTCCGCGCCTGGGTGGGGCTAAACAAAGCACTAAAGAATTGCTGAAACGCTAGTAACCCGTTTTTTCAACGAGAATCACCCATGGATCCGATCGCCTTCAATGGGGAACTGTCAGAGCCTGTTCAGCAATGGGTTGCGTTGGGTATCGATCAGCCGTCGCTCACCGACGCGGAGTTGTTAGAGCTATATCGCTATTCGAGATCGAGCACCGCGTTGAATGAAATCGTTCGCCGACATTCACCGATGGTGGCCTCCGTGATTCGCCGATTGATTTCCAACTCGCAAGACGCCGAAGATGCTTTCCAAGCAACCTTCTTAGTGCTCGTCCTATCGGTAAAGAAGATTCGAAATCCAGATTCGTTGGGATCTTGGTTATACGGTGTAGCTTACCGAACCGCAAAACGGGTGCGAAGCCAACGCAGGAGCGACAATATCAAAATGGCACGCCAGTCCGCAGTCGGCATCGACCTGGACGCAACGATGTCAACTATTGAAGAACCGTTGGCGATCATCGCCCGTGAATTGCAACTCGAAGCGATGGACGAGGAACTTTCGAGACTGCCCAAGCATCTCCGGGATGCACTCATCGAACACTACATGGCGGGCAACTCCGTCCCCGAAATCGCTCGTTGTTTGAATTTGAGCGTGACCGCTGTTGAGGGGAGGCTCAAGCGTGGCCGCAAAGCGCTGCGCATGCAACTGGCGATGCGAGGCATAAGCCTAACCGTGGTTGCAACCGCCTGCATTCGCTTTCAACAAGACGTGGTTGCGGCCTCTGCCGAACCGTGGACCCATCGATTCTTAGAATTGATCGGTAACGTTGGTGTTTCTCAGCCAACATTGACACAACTACAAGACACAAGCAAGCTCAGTAATCAACTCTTCAAACTCGTCCAAGGAGAAGTCGTCGTGAATACTTTTTCGCGTTCCGTATTAGGTGTAGCTGGTGGGGTACTTGTGCTTAGTGCACTCGGGACCATTGGATTTGTATCCGCGTGGGCAAATCCGCAGGCAAGCTCTGCTTCGTCCCTGGGCAATCGGACGTTAGCTTTGGCCTCGGAAAATGAACAAGCACAAGATTCGGAAACGTTTGTGCTCGCCCAAACGGGTGGAGGCGGTGGAAGTGGAACAAGTGGAGGTCTTGGCGGTGGGGGAATTGGGGGCAATTCCCAAGCCAATCAACCAAGTAAAGAGGCGGTGCTTAAGTGGGAGAAGCCGACAACCTCAGCACCTTCGTGGCTCGATCCCAAACCAGAAACCAACGAAGCCGAAATGAAAATACGACGGTCGCTGGATGAACGAGGCGAAGCGAATTTCAATGCGACACCGTTGGGAGCCGTAATGAAAATTCTCAGAGGACAATACGACATCCCAATTATCATCGACGAGAAGTCTCTTGAAGAAGTATCAATCACATTGGATGAACCAATAACGCTTGAACTACCGGCAACTAGTTTTCGCGGTTTTCTCAGCTTGATTCTTCGACCACTCGGACTCACCTACGTGATCGACAAAGAATGCATGATCATCACCACCAGCCACAGTGAATGGGGCCCCATCCGATATTACGATGTTAGCTTTTTGCTGCCTGACAATGGGCTAACCAACGAACTAATCATTACCATCGAGACCATGATCTCACCTAGGTCTTGGCAGGCGAACGGTGGCCGCTTCTCCATCAAGAGCATAGAATCGATGCTGGTAGTAAAGGCGGATGAAGAAACCAACTTTGAAATCGAACGCATGCTGCGGGCTCTCAGCCAACAAACACCTGCCAACCTAAAGCCAAGGGTCTTCGTCGATAAGCCAACCAGCAAACCGGCTGAAAGCGAAAAACCCAGCGAGAAACGATAGGGGGCTTTTTCTTGACGCCCGCGCTCGAGGCTTGAGGGCCTCGAGCGGTTAAACATGTGGGACCTGCTTGCGACTTGTTTAACCCGCGAAGCGGTGTGAGGAGTCACCAACGCTGGATGTCGCCGAGACATGTCAACTGGCCGTCGATTGAGTATTGAGATGGGGGCCTTTTCCTGACGCCCGCGCTCGAGGCTTGACGGCCTCGAGCGGTTAAACATGTGAAACCTGCTTGCCTCAAGTGCTCACGCTTTGTTTAGCGGGTTGAACATGTTGAACGAAGACTACTTTGGCATCTCTCGACCCTTGGTTTCTGGCAAGAAATAGATTGCCACCAAGCCGACCAAAAAGATGACGCTCATATAACTACATGTATCTCGGAATGAGTCGATCTTCTCAGTGACTCCATTGGCGTTCTTTGCCAACATAGCTTGCAACTTGCCCAAGCCGAAAACACCACCGGCGGCCACGAATCGGCCAACGTTGTAACAGAAGCTAGTGCCCGTGCTACGCAATCGCAATGGAAACAACTCGGGCAGATAGATTGCGAAGCCGGCAAAGAGAGCTAACTGACAAAAGCCCATCACGGAACTCATCCAAATGTCATTCACGCCATTGAAATACTGAAAGTAGCCAACCGTTGCCAACATGGCGGCCACGAAACCAATTGCAAAAGCCTTCTTGCGTCCAATCACTTGCGCAAGATAAGTGAACGTCAACATGCCGCAGAAGGAGCCAATGTTCTGACAGATCATATTGAAGGAAACCCAACTCTTGGTCATTCCTGGAATCGCAGCTTCGTCGACTCCTTGATCGCGCAAATTGCGTGAGATGACGTCTTTGACCAATTCGGGGCTCATGAAGCCGATGCCCCAAACTCCAATGACCCCGACTATGCAAAGCAGCATGCCGAACAATGCCGATTTTCGCCACTCGTCTTCGCCGAAGAGCGAGGAGTAGGAGCCAAACTTGACGCCAGTCGCCCGCCCTTCTTTTCGGGCAATGACCCAGGCCTCCGGTTCCTTTAGTTTGATTTGCAAAAAGATGCATAGGAATGCAGGCACGGCACCGACTAGAAACATATATTTCCAACTGCTGGCGGCATCGATTTGCTTTGTCGAAACCAAGTAACCCAATACGATCCCAACCAATCCAGCGGTAATATTCCCAATGGCTGAAAGAGCTTGCAATGTGCCTAGTGCGCCGGTTCTGGATTTTGACGGCAAACCATCGGCCACCAAGGCAACGGCCAACCCAAACACGCCGCCAACCCCCAAGCCTGTCAGGAACCGGTAAGCAGCAAAGTCGAGCCAGCCGGTGGAAAACGCAGATAAACCGGTGCATACAGAGTAAAGGAACACGGTCAGCGTCAGTGTCTTGGCTCTACCAATTCGATCCCCAACCGAGCCAAAGATCATGCCACCAGTTGCCCAACCAATCAAAAAAATACTTGTGGCTGTGAATCCATACTCCTTGATGACTTCGGGAGTCGTTCCCTTTGGCAATAGATTGCTCAACGCATCATTGCGAGCAATCAAAAAGATCTGTTGGTCCAGGCAATCAAACAACCAAGCTAACGACGCCATGGAGAAGACAAACCAATGGTAGCCGGTTAGCCCTTTCCACCACATTTTGTTGGAATCATTGTCGGACATATCGATGGCTTTCTACTTCTGGGTAGGACTAGAAATTGAGGGTGGGATATAAACCTTCGACGAAGCCGATGGTCGTTTGGGCTCCCCATGATAACCAAAAAGTCTTTCTCGATGAGGCGATCTGAGCCGATTCGTCGGATTCGTTCACATCTCAATGGAGCAATTGCTTGCTGGGGAGTATGATAACTCCGACGCGTATCATGGTCTTTGCCAGTGCATAGGCACTCTCGGCAAGAGTGACCTACGGTAGGTCGTACCTGCCGGGTGCGACAAGGCGATGCAAAGCATCGTAATCTCATGATTTCATTGACGAAAATGCTTCAAAGCGTTGCCCCTTGGGTCGACGGCGAGCAGCGGATAGGATTCTACAAACCATTCAGCCTTCATGAACACTGAATTTCAACGCGAACTCATTTCAGACGATTGTTACATTGCTGAAAACGCAACCCTCCGAGGCAATATCGAGATTGGTTCCCAATCGTGCGTGCTGTTCGGGGCCGTGATTCGCGGCGATTGCGTTGGGATCCAGATCGGTTCCCAAACCAACATCCAAGACCTCTGCTGCCTTCACGGCGACCCGGGATTCCCGTGCAAAATCGGCGATAGGGTCACCGTCGGACATGGAGCGATCATTCACGGAGCGACCGTGGAAAACGATTGCTTGATCGGCATCCGAGCAGTCGTCCTCAATGGTGCGGTCATCGGAACGGGATCCATTATCGCCGCCGGAGCCCTCGTACCCGAAGGAAAAGTTATTCCACCAAACTCGCTCGTGATGGGCGTACCGGGCAAGGTGGTTCGAGAAACAAACACTGTCGATGCCGAGATGATCCAGCATGGATGGAAACACTATGTCGAAACCAGCCAACAATACAAAGCAACTGAGTCATGAGCAAACGACACGAAAACAACTCCGCACCTACCGAACTAATCGCGGGTGATATCGAATACGAAATGGGTATTCCTATTCCCGGGATCATCCTTGAAAAAGAGCGATGGGTACAGACCGCTATCAAAAAGCTGCCCGAGAATGCTTCTCTCGATTTTGAGGTTGTCTTCGGTCGCAATGCGCCTGTTGCCATCGACATCGGTTGCGGCAATGGTCGATTCGCGATTTCATCGGCAGTCAGGAGACCGGATTGGGACCATGTGGCCTTCGATATTTTGCCGGCTGTCATTCGATACGGAACGCGGCGAGGCAACCAGCGCGGGCTATCCAATTTGCGATTCGCCGTATGCGATGGCTGGCGATTTCTCGAATCGTATTTGACTCCAGACTCCGTACAGGAAATTCACATCTACCACCCACAACCTTTTGCAGATCGCATGCAATCGAGTCGACGCATGCTAACTCCCGATTTCCTCGGACTGATGCATAAGTGTTTGAAACCCGGTGGCCAAGTATTTTTGCAATCGGACCAGCGCGACTACTGGGACTACATTTGCGGCATCATGGGCCGAGTCTTTGAATGGGAAGAGGTCAAAGGTCGATGGCCGGAAGACGAGCATGGCCGATCGCGTCGCGAGGTTTTATCGATTGAACAGGGTTTACCCATTTTTCGAGGCACTGGCAAAAAGCGAGCCGACATAAGTGCCGAGGAACTTCAGACTCTGCTTGCAGACCTACCTCAACCCAAGTTTCGTGTAGAAGGTTCGAGCGACGGTGGCGGCCACAAGCGATCGCAATGGAAACCGATGCGCCGCGATCGCAATCGCAAATCGTAGATGGCAGATCGACGCCCCGCGTCGTGCTATGAACAAACTGCTTCATTATAACTTTCTGTTTGGATTCATCTTGGCCAAGTCCGCTTCGGTCGGGCTTCCACCGAATTGTTTGTAGTAAAGTTCTTGAAATGGATTGATCGACGGACCAATAACCTTTTCGTTGACCATTAGCGGGAGTGCCTCAGACCAAAATGTTTCGAAAGCCGATGCTAGTTCCTTTACGATCTCGGGATGCTGTGAAGCCACGTCGGTCGTTTCGCTGTAATCGGCCTTGAGGTCGAACAATTCCCACTTGGGCTGTGCGGCTCCCTTTTCGGAAACGAGATGCCAGCGAGTGTTGCGAACACTGCAAACTTTGAACTTCGATTCGTTCGGATCAGCCAGCTTTGGCCATCGGCCAAGATGTGTTATGAGTACCCGTTCGGCCCAGGGCGCACTGGGGTTTTCTAGCAAGGGGACGAGGCTGCGGCCCTCAACCTGCGGTTTCAACTCGTCCGAGATCTTTGCACCTGCAACTTCAGCCAATGTCGGGAAGAAATCGATGTGAGCCGTGAGAGCCGCGCAGTCGGCAGGCTTGATGGTGCCAGGCCAACGCCAAAACGAACTCGCATGGGTTCCGCCAATCCAAGCGCTTCCTTTGGTGCCACGCATGCCTGCGTTGTATACCTTGACACCAGCGGTGCCGCCATTGTCATTCATAAAGATAACAAGCGTATTTTTAGAGATACCCCATTCGTCGAGCTTCGCCAGGATCTTGCCGACATTCTGATCGATGTTGTGTAGCATACCAAAAAAGCTTTCGGTTTCTGGCGGCAGATCTTTGCCCTCGTAGTTTGCCTTGTCCTCTGGTCGAGCAATGTAGGGACCGTGTGGCGTGTTGGACGGGATGTAAGCAAAAAATGGCTTGTTGCTATTGCGCTGCGAGTCGATCCACTTCGTCGCCTGTTCGTAATAGAGGTCCGCGCAGTAGCCCTTGGTTCTTTCGAACTTGCCATTGTGAAGGATGGTTGGGTCGAAATACTTGTTGCCGGGTGCATCGCCGCATGATCCAGGATAGATTTGTCCAACCCCTCCACCGCCATGGATATACACTTCGTCGAAGCCGCGGCGATTGGGTTGGTACTCGGCCTCGTCCCCAAGATGCCATTTGCCGAATATGCCAGTCGAGTAACCACTGGCTTGAAGCACTTGTGCAATGGTCGTGGCGTTCAAAGTGAGTCGTTCGCGTTCAAGGATTGTGTGAGTTACCCCATTCTTGAATTCATGACGGCCAGTCATTAGCGCGCTGCGCGTGGGCGAACAGGTAGGGCTAACGTGGAAATCGGAGAATCGCACCCCTTCGCTACGGAGCTTGTCGAGCTGGGGCGTTTTGAGAACGGGGTTGCCGTGGGCCGAGATGTCGCCAAAGCCCTGGTCGTCTGTCAGGATGAACAGGATATTCGGTCGCTTTCCTGCCAAGCTATCCAATGAAAATACTAAACTAGAAGCTGAAAGCCAAGCGATAACGACGATGAGTAATTGTTTCATGGTTGGTGTTTGCCGATTCAACGGTGGTAAAAGATCATGGCTAAGTGCCAACAGAGAATAATGGTATTTGAATTGTTTTGAATTCAAGGCTTTCGTGAATTCTAACCCATTCAACCTCGAAGCGTGCACCTCATGGTCCGAAGATTGTCGTATGCTAGTGTTTGTCAATAAGGCGAACGGCGATAGTGACTTTAACGTTGCCTTGATCAGCGTGAAACACGGCCCAGGGGGCCATGCTACAGGTACCTAGGCGAGCGGCAGGAAAAAACGTAAAACGATTGGTAGCTGAATTCGTAAGAATTCAGTTGTTTCTGAATTCGTATGAATTCAGCTACGGTAGTTTTTGTTCCGCCGCTCGCCCTAGGATCGATCTCATGCCAACTTCCGATAGACGCAAATTCTTGAATCGTGGTACTACATCCCTAGCGGCTGGGGTCGTTGGTATATTGCCCATTCCAAGAGCACTTGGAGTGCCTAGGGAAAAAGTCCGAGTTGGAATTATCGGTAGTACGGGCAAGGGAGACTATGGTCATAGCGTTGACGTCGCATTTACGAAAATACCCAACGTCGAAATCGTCGCTTTGGCGGACGAAAACCCAAATGGACGGTCGTTAGCGAGCAAGCGTACTAATCCCAAAAAAACCTACGCCGATTATCGAGAAATGTTGACGCAAGAGAAGTTAGATGTTGTGGCCATCTGCCCTCGATGGATCGATCAACATCACGATATGGTCGTGGCGGCGGCGAAAGCCGGATGTCACGTCTATATGGAGAAGCCATTTTGCCCAACCCTTTTGGATTGTGACGATGCGATTAAAGAACTGGAGCAACGCGGGTTGAAGTTAGGAATCGCCCATATCAGTCAATACTCGCCCGTGCTCGATGTCGTTCGATCAATGATCGAAAACGGTGAAATTGGGGACGTTCTCGAATTGCGAGGGCGAGGTAAAGAAGATCAACGTGGAGGTGGAGAGGATCTTTGGGTTCTAGGGTCACATATCTTTGGATTGATGCGTACCTTGGCGGGTGGCAATGCGACGGACTGTTCCGCAGTGGTTCTAAACAAAGGACACAAAGTAACTAAGGCAGATATCGTACAGGGTGCGGAGGGGATCGGCTGGTTGGCTGGCGATCATGTTCTCGCCAGCTATTCATTCCCGGGAGGAGCGATTGGGCATTTTGCGTCGCGACGTGCAGTTGCAGGCAACCCCACACGCTTCGCCATCCAAGTTTTTGGATCAAAGGGGATTATCGAGATGGAGAGTGGGTACCTCGCGAAGGGAACCATTTTGCGTGATAGCAGCTGGTCGCCCGGGCGAAGCGGTAAATCTTGGGAACCGATTACGTCTGCCGGAATCGGCAAGCCGGAGCCACGCACAGACGGCACCTACGAGGGAGGTCATATCGCCGCGATCAACGATTTGCTAGATAGTATTCAACGCGATCGGCCAACCAAGTGTTCGGCGCAGGATTGCCGTTCGATTGTCGAAATGATTGCAGCTGTTTTTGAATCTCATCGCGTCGGTGGACGTGTCGGTCTGCCTTTGTCGACGCGTGAAAATCCATTGACATTGCTTCATTAGGCTCACCTGCCGGCTTGTAGCTTACAGTTCTATTAGTGTAGAACGGCACTCCGTGCCGTGTTTTCTCGGCTCGGAGAGCGGAGCTACACTAATGCCTCGCCGCTCACCAATGCGGGCAATTTCATTTTTTTG
>JANLUJ010000239.1:0-2991 GCA_031363425.1 Pirellula sp. | reverse complement strand
ACGATCAATAGCGTAAGGATCGAGCCCATGGCCGCCAATGGAATATTGACCAACACTTGCAACGCGGCTCGCCAGGACTCAAGGCACTTAACCAATAAAAGAAAGACGCCGACCACCGATAAACTACCAAGGATGAGCAATCGCAAATTCGCATCGCGCTGGGCTTCGAACTGGCCGCCAAATTCGATGTGATAGTCGCCGGGCAATTTACGAAGCCGCTCCTCGATAGGCTGGATCAATTTGCGAATCTCGGCTACAACGCTTGTAAGGTCGCGGCCTTGAACGTTGCAGAACGCGACAATCCTTCTTTGGACATGCTCTCGATTAAGCGTGTTCGGCCCGGTTGTATCGAGTACGTCAACGACTTCGGCCAACGAAACGCGACGTCCCGACGGTGTGTCGATAATCGTTTGAGCAATCACATCGGGATCGCTGCGGGCAGTTTCGTCGTACCAAACGACCATGCCGAAATAGCGATCCTCATCCAATACCTGCGAAACGATTCGGCCTTTGTAGGCGGTCTCTAGCAGGTCAGCGACGTCGCCAGGCGCAAGACCGTATCGAGCAGCGTCTTCTCGGCGAACCTGCAATCGAACTTGCGTCACTTCAACTTGAGGCTCGAGTTGTAGGTCGACGACACCCGAAACTTGGCTCATGGCGGTGAAAATGTCTTGACTAGCATCGCGCAGTTCACGCAGATCATTGCCAAACACTTTCACCGCGATTTGAGCGCGCACGCCGGACATGATGTGATCCAAGCGATGCGAAATCGGTTGACCAATGTTGGCTTTGATGCCTGGTATGAGCGTCACTCTGTCTCGGATATCTGCCATCACGGCTTCATTTGGCCGGCCAACCGACTCAAATCCCCACAGGTGAACAATCGGAATCAAACGAATCAAATAGGCTATTACTCCCGGCTTGGCGTGTTGATGTTCTTGGACACGTACGTCGATCTCTGAGGAATTGACACCTTCGGCATGCTCGTCCAATTCAGCTCTTCCCGTTCGACGGGATACGGCTATCACTTCGGGGAAATCGAGCAGCATTTGCTCCGCTCGCTCGGCAAGCCTTTGACTTTCGATCAAGCTAGTTCCTGGCTCGGTTTGAAAGCTGATCGTGAAGGTCCCTTCATTGAAAGGCGGGAGAAATTCTCCGCCCATCCAGTACAGCGTAGACAGTGAAAGGGTAACGCAAAGCATTGTCACGACAAGCACAGCGTTGCCATTTCGCAATGTCATTTGCAAGACTCGACCAACCGTGCCTTTCAAGATCCGAAGCAGGAACGGATCCTCCCGCTCGTCGAGTAACTTTGCACCGGGTAACAAATAAAACGCAAGCACGGGTGTGATGGTCAAGGAGACAACTAGCGAAGCCAATAAAGATACCATGTAGGATAGTCCCAGCGGTGCGAACATCCGTCCCTCTAGTCCGCTCATCGAAAACAACGGCAATACAACCAATGCGACAATCAGTGTTGCGTATACGATCGAATTGCGAACCTCACACGATGCGTCATAGATTACGTCGAGTGCTGGCCGTTGTTGTTCGAAAGGCAAATGCCGATTCTCTTTTAGTCGACGATAGATGTTTTCGATATCAACAATCGAGTCGTCGACTAGATCACCGATTGCGACCGCGATTCCGCCAAGTGTCATGGTGTTGATCGAGATCCCGAACCGTTGAAAAACCATGAAAGTCAAAAAGATCGAAATCGGCATTGCCGTTAGCGAACTGATACTTGTCCGGAAGTTCCACATGAACAGGAATAGAACCACGACAACCCAAATCGCTCCATCGCGAACAGCTTCGATCACATTGTCAATCGCGGAACGAATGAAATCGGCCTGCTTAAAAATCCTTCGCTCGATTAGCACGTCCGGTGGCAAGTCGGCTTGTAAGGCGTCCAGCACTTTACTGATCTCACGGTCCAAATGAAGCGTGTCGGCGCCCGGTTGTTTTTGGACCGATAGAATAACCGACGAGCCACCCTCGACACCTTGAGCCGTTTTAACTCGCACGCTTGCATCACCACGTTTTACGGGGCCTCCGAAACGGACCTCAGCGACTTCCTTAATGAGAACAGTCCGCTTGCCCCTCCACAGGACCGGCGTGTTTTCGATATCCTCCAACGACAGACTTTGGCCGCTGATCCGAATCAACGATTCTTGTGGTGGGCGAACCATAATGCCACCGCCCGCAAGGACATTGGCTTTCTTGGCGGCATCGGTCAACTGCAGGAGCGTTATGTTTTGTGCCGCCAACCTAGCCGGAGAAGTGATGATTTGGTACTGCTTCAATGTCCCGCCCATGACAGTAACTTGCGAAACTCCCTCGATGGCGAGTAGCCGATTGCGCACCGTGAACTCTCCAAGCGTTCTCAATTGCATCCGTTGCATTTCCGCTTCGGACTCATTCTCGGGGACCGCGCTAGATCGCAAACCGAGCAGCATGATTTCCCCCATGATCGACGAAATCGGTGCCATGATCGGATTAACACCTGCGGGCAGTCTCGCGTTCAAAATCTGCATTTTCTCAGCCACGATCTGCCGGTCACGATAGATGTCCGTTCCCCATTCGAATTCAACCCAAACGATAGATAGCCCGATCCCTGAAGCCGATCGAACCCGCTGAACTCCGGTTGCTCCGTTGAGCTGATACTCGATTGGACGAGTTACGAGCACCTCGACTTCTTCGGGAGCCAAACCGGGAGCTTCGGTCATGACAGCAACCGTCGGTCGATTCAAGTCGGGAAAGACGTCGACGGGCATTTGGGTTAGATTGAAGCCACCGTAGAGAAGTATTAACACGCCACCGATTAGCACTAGGCCTCGGTTATGTAGTGAGAATCGGATGACTGCGTTCAGCATAGTGTGTTTCCAAAACGATCTTTCGGCCAAGGAGGTTTTACAGCTTTGGAGAGCCCACTGTTTTTGCAGGCCCCCGACGAGTCTTTGCATGCCCCCAACGAGCTCGTCTCGTTGGAGCCAA
>JANLUJ010000797.1:0-2189 GCA_031363425.1 Pirellula sp. | reverse complement strand
AGCGGAACGCAAGCAATACGACCGAGCCAAGCGAATGCTCGCCGCGAAAGAAAAGCGGAACGCGACCGCCTAGCCGATTTGCGACAAAATCCCTACTGGTTGACGTGGGCGCTTACGTCCATTGGAGTTGTTATGTTGGTCATAGGTCAAAAGCGTCTCCAGAACAGTCAGACCCCCAACTCCTGAATCAAAAACGCCGATGGGTAAATCGAGTAAATTCTTTTGGTAGTTCGCAAAATCGATCGAGTATGTTTGGCTTACGCCGTTGTTCTTTTGAACGCTATCAGCCAATTGAATTGCCGCCGTGCCGGCAGATGAATCCTGGCCATAGAGCAACATGTCGCTCATCAAGCAGCCAAGCAGAATGAATCCGACCAGAAAACTACGGTACAGCAAGCAATGAGGGATTTGCATCTTCAAAAGATTATTGAATTGGATGGGACATTGAAGCAGCAAGCATTTGTCGACGCTGGGCGGGAACAGTTGGGACAACTGTTCTACACTGGGCGCACCTAAGTTGCCAACAAAAAGACAATTGCCGCGACTAAGGCACCAAGGATTGGGCCGACGACCGGGATCCACGCATACTCCCAATCGCTGTCTCGTTTGCCTGCGATTGGGAGCAAGTGATGTATTATTCGAGGACCAAGATCGCGTGCTGGATTGATGGCGTACCCGGTCGTCCCACCTAACGATAGCCCGATTCCAAATACGATTAAGGCCACCGGTACCAATCCCAAAGAGCCAAGTCCAAGGGTAGGCGGTTTGGCATTGTCGGAGCCCAACAAGTTGTCAAATATCGGGGTCTCGCTGAGCAAGATCGCGAAGACGAGAACAAAAGTCCCTAAGGCTTCACAGAATAGCGATTGCATCGCTCCAGGGATGTTGGGCGAGGTGCAAAAGCATGCCAGTTTGTCATCGGCATTGTCCGTAGCCATGAAATGTGCTCGATAGAATCCGTAGACAAGCGCGCCTCCGACCATTGCGCCCAGCATTTGCGCAACGATGTAACCGATTGCCTTGCTTAACTCAAATTTACCCGCAGCTACTAGCCCAATAGTAACGGCGGGATTGAGGTGCGCGCCGCTCGCTTTGGCACTGCAAAGAGCACCAACGAAGACCGCAATTCCCCAGCCTGCCGTAATAATGACCCAACCGCCACCATGGCCTTTGGTTTTTGAAAGTAACACATTGGCAACAACACCATTCCCTAGAACGATCAAGATCAAAGTTCCTAGGAATTCGGCAACGAGAGGATTCATGCATTTAACGCCTTGTATAGCGAGGTTAGAAGTATTTTGTTTGGACTAGTCGAAAGCAGCCATGAAGAGTTATCCCAGCGACCAACCTCCTCGAGGAGTTCGCGAAATGAACTCGTCGGCTTGGGGGCAGTTGGGTGCTCGAAGCATAGTCGCATCCCACTCAATTTTTTGGTTCGCACGAAATGCGACGTTTCCAAGATGGTTGGCAATTGTCAGCAGCCCGGCATAGCTGAACGGACTTCCCGTCGGCGTACCATTCTGAATGGCTAGTAACCATTCCTCGTGTTGGCCGGGCGAGTTGGGAATGAACTGCTCCGGGCGAACAAAGTCCTTGTACTGTTCTTCTGGCAGGAGCAAGTGTTTGTCGTAATCGGCAAGCACCATCCCCTTGTCACCAACGAATAGGATGCCGGAACCCCACTGCGGAATGCCCTGCTCCTTCCATATTTGTGGCTTATGCGTTCCTTGGTACCAGGAGACTCTGCATGCCGGCAAATCGCCTCTCGCTCCGTATTCATAGATGGCAGTCATCGAGGCAGGAGCGATCTCGCGATGCGGCTTATCGCCAATGGCCTCAATGGTTCTGGGCGATTCGAGCTTGAGCGCCCAAAAGGGCAAGTCGTTCATGTGGCTCCCCAGATCGGACATCGTACCGCTACCGAAGTCCCACCATCGATACCACTTTGGGCCAGGAAAATATACCTCGTGATATGGTCGCATAGGAGCCGGGCCAATCCACATGTCCCAGTCCAAGTTGGAGGGTGGCGTCATGGGCTCTGGTGGTCGGTCGGTAACGAAGACGATGTCTTTGTTGGCATCGGAATCTTCTTTGCTTTGCAACCCCCATGCTCGCGAGGTCCAAACGTGCGCCTCATGGACATTGCCGATCGCTTTGGATTGAATCAATTCGACCACGCGACGGTAGTT
>JANLUJ010000796.1:0-5203 GCA_031363425.1 Pirellula sp. | reverse complement strand
GTCTCCACATTGCCAGAATCATTATGAAACAATCGCTCGCTTCTCAACGGGTACAAACCTGGGGACTGTTGGAACTGAAACCCATGCATCGCGCAATGCTTAGGCGATCAGTGGTATCGAATAGCGAACTAGGCCTAGATTGGAAATTGGCAAGTTGGCAAGACAACGATCAAGCATTGTTGGAGTTGTTTTCACGGCCCGGCGTGATCGTAGTGGATCGCGACGGATTGATGCAGCGAACTCTCGAAGCCCGAGGCACGGATGCAGTGATCAAGGCACTGCATCATCGTTCGCGAGGACAAATTCGACTATTGTGGCATTGGTCTCTGCGAGGTCAACAAGATCTATTCTGGTGCACGTCAATGTCGTTCGATGGCGTTATTAGCGACCCGCAAAGCATGATGCAATGGTTGCGTGTATCTGTTCGGCTCGGTAAAACGAACGAAGTCAACAATGGCTTACTAAACGGAATTGAATTGCCAAGAATAACTGCACCGATCACAGAGACCATTTAGTCCCAAATCCAATTTGATAGTCCGACCGAACCAATGCAAACTTCATTAGTAACCGGCGCCGCAGGGTTTATCGGCTTTCACGTCGCAATGCGTTGCTTGCAGGCCGGAGTAAAAGTCATTGGACTGGACAATTTGTGCGAATACTACGACGTAGGTCTGAAGATTTCTAGGCTTGACCAACTAAGGAAACACCCAAATTTCGAATTCGTAAAAATGGAATTGAACGATCGCCTCGGAATCGCGAAACTTTTCGAGTCTCGAAGGTTTGACAGAGTTGTGCATTTGGGAGCGCAGGCTGGCGTTCGGTACTCGGTTGAAAACCCTTTCGTTTATGCCGACTCCAACGTGATGGGGACGTTGACCATTCTTGAGGGCTGCCGACGAACGGATGTCGCACATCTCGTCTACGCGAGCAGCTCCAGCGTATATGGCAGCAATACGTCGCAACCTTTCTCTGTTCGCGATCCAGTCGACCATCCGCTCAGTTTGTATGCTGCGACCAAAAAAGCAACTGAATTGATGGCGCACTCGTATTCGCATTTGTATGGGCTACCGACCACCGGACTAAGGTTCTTCACCGTATACGGGCCATGGGGCAGACCGGACATGGCCCTATTTAAATTTACCAAAGCAATTCTCGCTGGCGAGACCATCGATGTTTACAACGAAGGGAAGATGAAAAGAGATTTTACGTACATCGATGACATTGCAACTGCTGTTTCCTTGGTCTTGGAAAAACCACCGGCGGCAGACTTGACTTGGAATAGCCAACACCCAGATCCCGCGACAAGCTCAGCGCCATTCCGTGTTTTTAACGTTGGCAATCAGCGGCCCACGGAGTTGACTCGTTTCATCGAAGTTCTCGAGGCATCAATCGGCATTCAAGCGAACAAGAAAATGCTGCCGATCCAAGCCGGAGACGTGTTGGACACTTTTGCGGATGTCGATTCCCTGAAAGACGCAGTAGGCTTTTGTCCCTCCACTCCTATCGAAGTTGGCATTCCACGATTCGTCGAATGGTATCGCGGTTACTATCGAGTATAGTTGCGTGCGCCCAAAACAGCACAACGCCCATAGCACGAAGCGCAAGCTAGTGATCCAAAAAAACAGCACAACTCGCAAGCCAGTGATCCAGTAAAAAAAGCACCGCGCGTCACATGAAAGCCAACATCCACGATCTGGCGAGCGTCGTTACGTTTAACTGCCAGAGCAAATCCCCACGAAGCCGAAACCCCAAATGATTCAACCCCAGCGTACCCTGTTATCGGTTAATGTAAACAAGGTGGCGTTGCTTCGAAACACGAGGCATTTAGGTGAGCCGAGTGTTCTTCGCGCGGCCCATATTTGCTTGACGGCGGGGGCTAACGGTATCACCGTACATCCCCGACCCGACGAACGCCACATTCGACGGTCCGATGTGTTTGAAATGGCAGAGTTGCTTCAGGACTGGCCAGGTGCCGAGTACAACATCGAGGGAAATCCGTTTCACAACTTGATGGAATACATTCGCGCAGTCCGCCCAGCCCAAGCGACGTTCGTACCTGATAGTGAATCGCAGAGCACCTCGGATCACGGATGGGATCTCGAGGAGGAGAGACAGAGGTTGGAACCACTAATTCGAGAATGTCGAGACTTAGGGGTTCGAGTCAGCCTCTTTATGGATCCAGTTACCGAGCCAATGCATATCGCAAAGAAAATAGGAGCAGAGCGAATTGAACTATACACCGAGTCCTGGGCGAGTTCATTCCATCAGTCGACCCGTAAAACAACGCTTGCGGGATTTGTGGCATCCGCGATTGCCGCTGGAAATTCGGGCCTCGTCATCAATGCGGGACATGATTTGAATCGAGAAAACCTGACTCCTTTTTTGATGGCAGTTCCCGGCGTGGCTGAAGTGTCGATTGGTCACGCGTTGATTGGCGATGCGCTGGAAATGGGCTACGAACACACAGTGAGAGCCTATCTTGAATGTATCGACGCGGCCTACCGTTAGGGCTGCGAGGACCGAAGTTTCGCTTCGAATCGGTGCAGTGCTTTGGCTAGTTCGGGATGATGAGGCTTGAGTGCAACCGCGCGTCTTTGCTGCTCGACCGCATCCTGATAGCGTTCCAACGCGGCGTAGCAATAGGCAAGCGTATCCAGGTTCTCAGCATCTTCTGGTGCTAGATTGCAAGCCTTGCGACTTAGGAAAAGTGCCTCTTCTTTGCTTCCCTCGGTGTTAGCGATTAACCATGCGAGATTGTTGCATAACATGGCGAGCTTGCCGGAATAAGAGGCACGATCACCTGGGCCAGATAACTTCAGTTGTTCTTCCTCCGCGCGAATCTTACTGCGATCCTTGGCAATGAGATTGGCCAATTCGCGACGAAG
Source organism: Pirellula sp. (assembly GCA_031363425.1). Taxonomy (GTDB): domain Bacteria; phylum Planctomycetota; class Planctomycetia; order Pirellulales; family Pirellulaceae; genus JBKCUI01. The sequence continues at coordinate 2,318 of JANLUJ010000796.1, read as the reverse complement.
CCGTTCCTTTTCTTTGTCGGTTAGCGAGAGTCGATAGAGCCCGATGATGGCATCGAAATTCTCTGGTTCGAGCTCGATAGACATCCAGTAGTTTCTTGCTGCTTTTTCCGTTTCATTCGATTGACGCGCGTCATCGCCGACGTACAAATGGTAGTTGGAGATAATCTCGGTATGCTCACGAAAAAATTCATTTACCTGGCGCTTAAACATTGGTTCGTTGTTGTACCGAACCACGAACGGCTCAAGCACGTCGGCTGCCTGCAAATGCTTGCCTTGAATCTGAAGCATTGTTGAAAGACGTCTCATGCAAATCAACGTGGAATAATTTGTCAGATCATCATTTAGAGCTAACCGAAACTCTGCTTCTGCCCACTCGAATTGCCCCCGCTCCTGAAGTCTTTGGCCAAGACTTGAGTGGATATCTTGGTTGGTCGAATTTGCTCTTGCCGTGAATTCAGCTCCTCCCTTGAATGGGCCGAGTGCATCGGAATTGGAAGTCTTCGGAACACCCATTTCGCTGCAAGGGACTTGGTTCAAACTATGTTCGGCGATCGTATTTGCAAGATCTCTGTTCCCCTGAAGCAGGAAGCTTTCTGCGAGCAGATATCCGAACACAAACTCGCGGAAAACGATGCTGCTCGGAAGCTTGGCATGTTGCTCTTGAACGAGTTCAGGGAGATTGTATTTCAATGCCCATTGGGCAAATTCATTTGCCCTCGTCGATCGGTTGCCAATCATCGAATCCAGCGTGGGCACGGTCTTGCTCAGAGTTAAAATCGACCGAGCGATCGAAAGCGAGTGCTTCCGCAACTCGGGCACATCAAACGTCTGCTCAGCAACCCACTTGTGCAAGTCGATAACAAGGTCCAAGTTCGTTTCGACCGATCCAGCCTTGAGTTGTTGCAATTCATCTGCAAGTGTTTGGTCCCACCATTTTTGATCGAATTCCTTTTCATTGGCGGCGTACTTTACCAACCAGCGACTCGCCTGGCTTTGGCCACCGCCTACAAAGTTGCGCAAGGCCTCCTTCCGAAAATCCAATGATTGGCCAACGATAGGCCTACTCCTCATCAAAAGGAGAGCAGCTCGCTTGGCCAATCCGCTCCGTGTTTCATATCGAACCAAACGACAGAGGGCAGCGAAGCCTTCATCGTGTTCGAGACGCTGCAACTGGTCAATATAGATGGACTTGTCTGAGTCGGCAGCTCCATAGTTACTCAGGATCTGACGAACGTTCACGGGATCGGTATCCCATGACCAGGAGAATTGGTTGCTTTGCACAACGTAGCGGGCTGTGGAAGCGATCTGTGGGTCGGCGTGAAAACTAGCAGCATGCAATTGATCGAGCGCCAAAACACCGATTCGCTCCAATTCTCCCTGAGCGCGGAGTCGTGTCGAATAGCTGGGGTCGCTAAGCTGTTCAATCAACTCAGAGATATGTCCCCTCAACTCATCGGAAGGACTATTGGACTGGTTCGCATCTTGAGCTTGTGTGGCATCGCAAACAATAACGACGAGCATCGTGGCGATCGTCAATCTCGCCAGATAACGTACGGTCATTGAACGGCACGATCCATTCGTTCGATTTTCATTCATCATTCGCAAAGCACTTCCAAACGGAATGTCCAAGGGAAAGTTCCGATCGCAAAAACTGGAAGATCGGAATTCGTCTCAATGACTATCTTGGCGTTATTCGACCACCTATGCCAAGTGGAGTTCCGTCTCAGGCCATGAAAAAAGCCAAGCAAAATGGATTGTGCCGATTAAAAACCCGCTTTTGAGAGAAACGGCCACCGAAATCGATTATTTTCGTCCGGATTGAAATGAAAATTTGACAGGGGGTAGTGCCAGGCGATACGATAACGTTTGAGCGAATTCCAGTAACGAGCCACGTCCGTTGGAGAATTCGCCATACTCATCACAATCACACTACTGCATACTGCTCGTCGGTTTTAGCTCGATGCGTTGGTTCGAGAAAACTTGGGACGGGGAGGAGTTCGCACGATGGCGAAGAAAATTCAGCATGTTTGGGGCTTAGAAATTGGTCAAAGCGCCCTCAAGGGCTTGCGATGTCATTTGGAAGGGGACCAAGTCGTTACGGATGTTTTCGACTTCGTCGAGTATCCAAAAATTCTAAGCCAACCGGAAGCGGAACCGGAACTGCTCATTGCGGACGCGATGAAGCAATTTCTATCGCGCAATGATTTGCGAGGAGCCAAAGTTGGGGTGAGCGTTCCAGGACAAAGCGGCTTGGCAAAGTTCTTCAAGCCACCGCCAGTTGAAGTCAAAAAAATTGGCGACATCGTCAAGTACGAAGC
>JANLUJ010000237.1:0-8972 GCA_031363425.1 Pirellula sp. | reverse complement strand
GCTGGAAGCCTATCCCACGTGATGCTTAATCGTTACCGCCCGTTTGCAATGCGGGCTGTCGGTGGCGAAATGGGCTGATACGAAGCGGGCGCAACCCCGTAGGCACCGCTTTGCGGCTGATACGACGAATTTTGAATTGGGGATGCGGGATTCACGGTTTGTTGTTCCATGTTTCTAGATGCTGAATCGATCAGGTTTCTCCCGCCATTATTGGAGCGAACGGGTGTATTGATGGGATAGCCTTCAATCATTTCCACACCTGGCGAAACGTTCATGGACTCGGGTTCGCCGATAATCATGCTTCGTTGTCCACGGCTGTTCGGCGAATCGACCGTTGGCTGCAAATCTGGATAGATAACGGGAGAGGCTGCCGGTCCCCAAAGTCCATTGCCTGGAGACAGACCGACGTCACCATGAATGTTGAGAATGTCCGCCATGCAATAACTCATCCGCGACGACTCAATTTGCTTTATCGATTCCAGCTTTTCATCATTGTTGAAGTTGATAATTCGTGGAGTCATCACGACTAGAAGTTCTGTCCGGCTCTCAGCTTGGCTATCGAAACGGAATAGTGCTCCGGCCAATGGAATGTCGGCAAGCCAAGGAATTCGACGCGAGCGAGTACTTCTGGTCTTGGTAATCAAACCTGACAAAACTACGGTTTGACCATCGTAGGCGGTAACTCGAGTTTGTGCCCTAGTCGTGTTAATGATTGGCGAAAGAATCGCATTGCCATTGATATCCGTACCAACGGCAACTCCAGAGCTGGTTGCCCCTAACGTAGAACGGTCGAACGACACGATCATATTGATCAGTCCGTCTTCATTGGTCCTCGGTTGAATTTGCATGAGCAAGCCGACGTCAACATCGCTAACATTGTTTGTTGCAATGCCGTTAGTAACCGTTTGGCCACCAAATCGAGGGACGCGTGAACCCACCTGTACATTTGCAATATTGTTGTCAATGGTCATTAAATTTGGTCTGGACAAGATCTGGACCCGATTTGCATCTTGCAGTGCACGAAACAACATATTGACCGATTCGCTACCTGCCGCCAACACAAGTCCGCCGTATCCCAAACTCGAGTTCGTTCGTCCTAGAGAGAATCCTGAAGTGCCTTGGCCAGCTACATTTTGAGTGCGACGGTTTGGAGTCGTCGTATTATTCGTACCCAAGGCTGTCAACGTGTTGAAAGCAGGACTAGTTAGTGTTCCTCCGCTTGCACTGTTTCGATCGAATAACAAAGAATCCTGTAGGCCGAATTCAGTTCCCAAGTCGAATTGATCGTCCAGTGTCACTTCCGCGATCAAGATCTCAACGTGGATCATCGGTTGTTGACGGTCGAGACGTTCGATCACTTGACGAATCATCGTCATGTATTGCGGCATCGCACTGATGATCAAGCTATTTGTGTTTGGTTCCGCTACGACGAAGACTTCTCGTTCAATCCTCTCATTCACACTAAAGATCGTAGACGCTACCTGTCCGATTTGCCCCTGGGGTGCGATGATGTTCTGCAACGCGGTCCGCTGAGTATTGATCAAGTTGGTGATCGCCGTTGCCACATCGGTAGCAGAACTATTTCGCAGCCAAACCACCTCCGTCTTTCGTTGCCTAGCATTTTCCTCATCCAACCTCAGTAACAGCACCTCGATTACATCGAGATCGGATGCCGAACCCGAAACGATAATTGAGTTCGTTCGGTTTTCGGTCGCAATGCGTAATGGCACGAGCGAGCTCTCATTGCCACCCGATATCGCGGCCTGATTTTGGTTTTGCAGACCAAAGATTCCAAGACCGTTGTTTTGATTGTTGGTCGCCGTTGTTGGCAGGCCGAACGCCTGTTGCAACGTGGTTGCCAAAGTCGCAGCATCGCCATTTTTCACCTCAAAAACCTTTATTTTCGCCTCGACTTTTGAAGGGATATCCAATTGCTCAATCAAGGCTTCGATCAAGGGCATGGTTTTGGAGGGAGCTCGCACGATCAGCGCATTGATGGTCGGGCTATTGTTGACGACAACTCCTGATAATAAGCCCGAGTTACCTTTGACAGACAATCGGCTGCTGGGCACGCTTGCTCGGGTGGACGTGCTCGTGGCGCCGCCAGGCTGCTGTTGTTGCGGTTGTTGTTGCTGTTGCTGGTTTGTGCCCGTAGTTGCGGATTGGGTACCGGTGATGGCTGAACTCAGTATCGGCTGCAGTTCCGAAGCGATTGCAAACTTAAGTGGAATGATCTTGATGACACTTTCGGCTGGACTCGAGTCCGAATCTATTTCCTCAACAAGCCTGGCAACCTCCGCTTGATCGCGGGGAGATGCCTGAACGATGAGGGAATTGGTGCGATAATCGGAAACGGCTTTAACGCGAGGGGCTAAACCAGTTATGTTGGCCGCTCCTCCCTGTCCTCCCTGTCCTCCTGCGCCGGGCGCGGCTGCGGTTCCAGGTGGCTCTCCAAAGAATTCCTTGACCAGCGCTTCCGCGTCCACAGCCGACGAATTGACGAACTTAAACACTCTCAATTGACTGTTTGGATCGAGCGGCGTATCTAGCTTCTCGATCACTTCTTTAATGCCAGACATGGCTTCTTTGCGACCGATCAAGAGCAACACGTTGGGCTGTCCCAGCGCTGTGATTTCGATCTGTCCTTGGCGCGGGGTAAACACTCGCGTGTTCAAGTCCTTGAGGATGACTTCTAGGGCTTGTCCGTTCACGTGCCTCAGCGGCACTATTTCGATCTCGGGTTGAGTTTCAACGCTTTGCTTCTTGATCTGGTCGATCACCTCTTGCACGCGTTGCACATCGCGTTTGCTACCTTTGATGATTACCAGTCCCATCTCAGGCACAAAGGAAATATCGACATCACCGATAAGGCCGCTTCCAGAGCTGACGGCGTCCGGAGATGCAATGATCGTGGCCCGCTCATCGTCACCTGGCCGAGGCCTAATCTGTGCAGTCCCAGTCGCTTCGTCTTCTTGACCTGGTTGTTGATAGGAGGCTAGTTTAACCAGCTTGAGCGCGCGTTCGATTCGCTCAGGAGTTGCTGGATTGATCGGAATGATTTGCGTAGGGCGTGATGGATCCGCTTGACCGATGTCGATCGCGGTAATGACTTGTGTCCATCCCATGACGCTTGTCGGTGTGCCTTGAAGTCTTACCTCGTTGTTGCGGCGATCGACCTGCATCACCTCTTGCACTGAGTCTTTGGAGACAAGTTTTAGTTGGGCAAGCTCACCATTGTTGCTAGTCGAAATAGTAAGCCTGGACCCTGCCAGCCTTCCAACAGCATCCTCCAATTCACGCCAAGAAATGCGCTGAAGTTTGTATTGGTTTTGTTGTACCGTGCGCTGTATGACGTTGCCGCGATTGTCCATTGCTAGGCTACCGACTTGACGACGCGATGCTTCAACCACTTGCGCGATCTGCTTTTGAGTGGCGTCGGGAGCCAATACCATGAGCCGCCCGGTATTCGGCTCGTTGGTGACTCGAACACGTTTGTCTGCTCCGAATTGTGCTTGGATTCTTGCACCAACTTCGCCGACATATTCTAGGGGCACATCGTATGTTTCGAGCCTTGCACTGGTTTCGCCCGCTGCCGCAACCCTATTGGATTTCGACGGCAAGATCAGCGGTTGTAGGCCAGGATTCGGAGCATTTGTGGTCGTTTGCGGGAAAGCAATTGCGCTGACACCATTGCGGGGCGAGGTGGCTGGCGCCGAATTGGGTTGCAGTTGCACTTGAGCTAGTGCGTTGGCTTCTACCAACCACGGCGAAAGGGCAAGGATCGCCATTCGAAGCATGTGGCGGCTGGGGCGTTGAAAGGATTTACGTGTTGTCACGAGCCGGTTCCCTTGTTCAGATCTCGGGCAGTCGAAATGACGCAAGCCCGCTTTCATCGTTGTAATCGGAGGTTTCGGCATAGGTGCTACAGTCAAAATGCCTTTCGTACGCCGCAATCCTTTACAAATTCGACTTAGCATGGCCCCCTGGGCCGTGCGCATTCTAAATATTGAGTGTATTGGCAAAGCAAAGTCGCACCCGGTAGGTGCGACCTACCCTGGTCATTTTGCCTGGTTTAGCCATAATCTCACGGTTTCCAGATCCTAGATATCATTCGAACCGCATCGATCGAGGAAACACAAACAATGGACGACAAGCTCGCATACCAAGGAATCACCTTTGACGATGTCCTTCTCGAGCCTCGATACAGTGAGGTCCTCCCGTCTCAGGTGGACGTAAGTACCCAACTTACGCAGAGGATTCGCTTGTCGATACCACTGCTCTCTTCTCCGATGGACACAGTGACCGAAAGTCAAATGGCCATCGCTTTGGCAAAAGTGGGGGGCTTGGGTGTTATTCATAAGAACATGAGCATCGAGGCTCAAGCAGAAGAAGTCACCAAAGTTAAACGATCCGCCAATGGAATCATTCCAGATCCTGTGACACTCGTGCCAACCGATAGCATTGCGACGGCACAGGACATGATGCGAAAACAAAACATATCGGGCGTTCCCATCGTCGATGCAAATGGGCGATTAGCTGGCATTCTAACCAGACGCGACCTTCGTTTCTTGGAGTCCTCGGATTTGCCAATTTCTTCCGTTATGACCAAAGAGAATTTGGTAACGGCGCAGGGGAATGTAACGCTTGCGGAAGCTGAGCGGATTTTAACGGATAAAAAGGTGGAGAAACTTTTACTGGTTGACGATGAATACAAACTAACAGGTTTAATCACGATCAAAGACATCGACATGATCCGAAGTTTCCCGAACGCTTGCAAAGACGAGCTCGGGCGATTGAGGGTTGGTGCCGCGATCGGGATGTTCGATTTCGAACGAGCTGAGCAATTGATAGGACGCGGTGTCGACGTACTCATCGTAGACAGCGCGCACGGTCATTCAGCCAATGTTATCGAAACGGTTAAACAGGTTAAGCGACAGTGGTCGATCGATGTCATCGCTGGAAACGTAGCAACGTACGAAGGCGGACGCGACTTGGCCAAAGCTGGAGCAGACGCTGTCAAAGTTGGAATTGGTCCAGGTTCCATCTGTACAACGAGAGTTATTTCCGGAGTCGGTGTCCCGCAAATCACCGCAATATACCAAACCACCAAAGCGTGCCAGCAAGCAGGCATACCAACCATCGCGGACGGAGGAATTCGTTATAGCGGTGACATTACCAAGGCGCTCGTAGCGGGTGCCAGTTGCGTAATGATTGGCAGCTTGTTTGCAGGACTCGCTGAAAGTCCAGGTCGGATGATCTTGTACCAAGGTCGAACCTTCAAAGCCTATCGAGGCATGGGTTCTCTCGGTGCGATGATCAAGGGGTCAAGTGAACGCTACCGCCAAGGCTCGCAGGACCAGTTGTCAAAACTGGTTCCCGAGGGAGTCGAGGGACGTGTTCCGTTCAAAGGGCCGCTGGCAGATTATGTTTATCAACTGGTTGGCGGGTTACGGGCTGGAATGGGGTACTGCGGTTCCCAAACCATCTCGGAGCTCCGCAGGGATGCACGTTTTATCCAGGTTTCGGCCGCAACGGTCCGCGAGAATCACCCACATGACATCGCTATCACGCAAGAAGCTCCAAATTACAGTTCGGAACTTACTACACTGTCGGACAACTAGGTCGGCATCGATTGTACGCCCTGCACTACTCGGTAGTGCGCTCTTCGGCTTGGTAACAGCTTCTCAGTGTTTCGGTCAGCAGCCAACAGGTTGGTCGCCACAACCCTTCTCAAAACCCAGTAGCGAATCGACGGTATCGCCGCCCGACTTTGTGCCACCCAATCGTTTGCGTCCTGCAGAAAATCAGCAAAGCGGGGAAGTCTTGCGATGGGGAAATGCGAATCGAACATCGCCATTGGGCAGTGACAGCAAGAGTTTTTCGCAGGCTCTACCCCCCCCACGTGAACAACAACAATCTATCTGCCACGAGGTTGCTGTGACCAGCAAACCATCGATCAAGCCGAAAAGCGGGTTCGAACTTTTCACAGCCAGCAATCAAGTTCAACGTAGTGGCACTCGCAACGAGCCTATCCAGCTCGGTTCCAACGTTCAATTGGCATCGCACAACGAGAGTCCGAGCGAGAGTTCGGTCGTGGTTCCAGCTCCCATTAAGCGATCGAATGGCGTTTGGTACGATCGAAGCGCTGCCAAAGATGATGCAAGTAATCGAATGACGGACGTCCAAAAAGCGCGTTTTCAGGAATCCACATCACCGGCCCCATTCCTGCCGCAAGCGATTCCACCGACCAAAAACCCGCTCCAGGGAAACTCCATTCCGGACATTCTAAATGCAATTCCAAGCAATCCACAAATCCAGCCAAGAAAACCCAGTCGCTCACTTTTGGAGGACCCCGAGGATATTCCAGCAAGTCCTTTTCCTGGTTCCAAAACACCGAAGCAAGATAGCGTTGATGATTCGCCATCGGACAGCAAAGAACCTCCATCGATAAAGTCCCTTAAAGATTCCGATCCAGCCCCTCGGCCACCTCGCAGGGACGCAAACAGCGGGGACTGCGATGCAGTTCGACTACTTGCTAAAGACTTGGACATTACAAAGCTTCGAATCGATTCATCGCCTGATTTTGTCAAAGGCATACCAAACCGAAATAGATCCTTTCCAAATACGAAAGACTCATTCGTTGCCAAAGCTCCCATTCGCTCTTGGCTTTCCTATGATGGGATTGTTGTCGCAGAAGGGAAACTCGTCGACCTGAGGCTGGGCTCGGTAATTCTTGAGAAATCGGACGGAACTAGAACATCGTATCTATTGCACAAGTTAAGCGATGCAGATCAAGCCTACGTTAGCGAAAATTGGGGATTGCCAGTCACTTGCTCCATCGACGATCGCTCGTTCCCTCGCCGTGATTTTATCGACACCACAGTGACATGGAAGGCTAGTGGAGCTTGCCACAAGCCACTCTATTTTGAAGACGTTCAGTTGGAACGATACGGACATGAATGGGGACCGTTTGCTCAGCCTGTCATTTCCACGGCTCATTTCTTTGGTGACGTTATTGTATTGCCTTACAAGATGGGAATCCATCCACTTAACGAGTGCCAATACTCGCTCGGCTATTATCGTCCTGGCTCATGTGCACCGTGGACCGTTGGACCAGTTCCGATCAGTCTTCGCGGCGCGCTATTGCAAGCGAAAGTAATCACCGGTGCGGCCCTTGTTTTGCCCTAGTGCGACATCCCTCAGTTCCTTCCACCTTTTTGGTAGCTTTCTGAGCCTTAGGGGCTAGGAGGCTTTAGCTTGGAAGCAGAACAATCCAGCAGGACAAGCCTGCGGTATTTCTGAATCCCACCGGCTTGACCGGTGGATCGTTCGGGCTTTTTGGCTACGCTCAGGTTAGAATAGACAAGATCTTTTTCAGAGCCTTTCGCTTTTCTGCGAGCCGTTCGTGAACCATTCCAAGTCCAAAAATCCATGGATCGCCGGACTCAGTAGTTTCGCAATCCACCTCATGCTGCTGCTGATAATGGCAATTTGGACCATGACTGGCACTGGGGGCGGAAGTCATCTTTCGATCGAATCTGGCTTGTCTTCCAACGGGTCTGAGTTCGAGACCGTCTTCATTGAATCACAAAGCGACGACGAATCTAGCCAATCGGGATTCGTCCCGCAAGAGATTAGCAGCTCCATCCTGGTGACCGACGCCGAACCGACGCTACTTACCATCCCGGGCGACCAATCTCAAAAAGCAGAAGCAGTTTCCGAATTGGCGAGGGTTGCAGGGGCGCAGAGCAAAGAAACGGGCACTTCCTTCGTTAGCACATCACTCGAGGGTAGAACCCGAAAGAATCGAGCCGTACTTGGACCGCTCAACGGATCAACCCCTCAGAGCGAAGCCGCCGTCGAAGCCGCGCTCGCCTACTTGGCAAGGCATCAGCGCAACAATGGTTCTTGGACAGTTCGTTTTGATGAAGAACCCTGTCGAGGCGAATGCGACCACGGTGGCTTCGAGTTAGACCCACATGAGATTGCCGCAACGGGCCTGGCCCTACTCTGTTTTCTGGGAGCTGGTCACACGATGCAGGAGGGCGAGTACAGTGACAACGTCCAAAGAGGAGTTTACTTCCTCATCCAAAATCTTAAAAAGCAAAGCAATCGCGGTTATTGGCTAACGGAAGTTGCTGCGGCTGACATGTACGAACATGGCATCGCGACGCTGGCCCTTTGCGAAGCGCTTCAGATGAAAGGAGACACGGAACTTCTCAGCAAGTCCTGCCAAGAAACCATCAATCACATTATCTACGCGCAGCATGATGGAGGCTGGGGCTATCATCCCAAGATCGCTGGTGACCTGTCGATTGTGGGTTGGCAAGTACTCGCACTGAAGAGCGCCGTCAGCGCCAAACTAGTTGTCAATGAGCATACCATTCGAGGAATGGATCAATTCTTGAAGCAGCACGTTAGAAATGATTTCATGTTCGTATACCGCAATGGACTTAAGCCAACGCCGAGCATGACCGCTATCGGCACTTTGATGCGCGTCTTTCGTGGGTGGTCTAAAACCGATCCTGCCATCTTGAAAGCGATTGAATATCTATCCAAAGAAGGCCCTTCGACCACCGACCTCTATTACAACTACTATGCCACGCAAGTCCTCTTCCAATTCGGCGGCAAACCCTGGACAGATTGGAACACCAAGATGCGAGAGTATCTGATAAACACACAAGAGACGGAGGGACACATGGCCGGCAGTTGGTGGTTTCCAGGCGAGCGCGGGAACGTTTCCAATACGATTGCGAATCAGAAAGGTGGAAGACTCTATGTTACCGCCATGGCTTGTCTAACACTCGAAGTCTACTATCGCTACTTGCCAGTGAACGAACCCGTCAAAGCAGAATTTCAGTTTTAGGCGACCGGCAGTTTGTTGTTTAGCCTGGCAGCAGAATAATCCAGCAGGCCAAGCCTGCGGTATTTATGAAGCCGGGCCCCCAACGAGCTCGTCTCGTTGGAGCCAA
>JANLUJ010000769.1:0-2634 GCA_031363425.1 Pirellula sp. | reverse complement strand
AGACGCGATCGCCATCATGAAGCCATAGTCCTGAACCGGACCGACCTTGGCCAGCGTAAGAGATGCGAAGCCAATGGCATCCGTTATGCATGCCCATACAATAGGCCACCATAAAGCCCTCATCGAACGCCGTAACGCGTCCTCGGGAGCCGCATGCAACTTCATGGCCTGCTGGTAGCCGAGCATCCAGTGCATGGTTGTCGCTACGCCAATTACGGTTACTATGGATGCCAGCATGGAGGAGACCATGGTCAAATCCCAAGCCAACCACCACAACAAACCTCGCGTGACGACCAGAGACCATTGAACCACGGCTATCGAAATGACCGCCCATCGCAACGATCGAAAGCCTATCAGGATGAGCAAAGCTAGACTGATAGACGAAACGATGCTTAGCCTCTTACCGTCTTGCTCGATCTCATCGAATCCTTCCTCAACCATCACTGGTTGCCCGACCAGCATTCCTTTTGCCAAACCCTCGGTCGAAAGAGAGTCGGCCAATTGTCGAAGCTTAGAAATCGTTTCCTTGTTTTCACGGGCCGGTTTCAATAGGCAAGCGATAGCCACCAAGGCACTATCGCGGCTGTGGGTTTGCCCCTCAAAGATGGCTTTGAATTCCGTGGCGAGAGCGTTGTTCTCGTCCAACAGAACATGATGCGATCCTGTGCCAGATAGCTTGCCGAAGACCGACAAAGGCTGTTGCAATTGCCCGAGCATTTGATCCATTTTGGAAAGGTCCATGGCGATCGAGATGCCCTCCATTGTTTCGATTCGCTCTCGGATGTGTTGAAGCCGTTCCAATCCGCTTCCGTCTTTTGCCCAAAGTTTCTCATCCCGATAAGCAAACACCACAAGGTCGGCAACGCCAAATTTCAATTGCAAAAACTCAAAGCCCAATCGAGTTGGATCGTCCGACGCAAACATCTTTTGCAACGAACGGTCGAAGCTCAGGCGATTCGAAGCAGGCCAGGCCAAGAGGAGTAGTAGAATACTGATCGAGAAACAAAACCATCGCCATCGAATCATTGGGCATCAATGTCCAATAGGAATTCGCTGAGGCGTATGGAATGTTCGAACGTCGATGCAAGGCATGCCCGCTCGGCGAGCTGCTTCGACACCAAGATCGGCATCTTCGAAAACAAGGCAATGGGAGGGTGAAGTTCCCAGGCGACGAGCGGCCTCTAAAAAAACGTCGGGCTCCGGTTTGTGTTTAGCTGTATCCTCGGCCGTTACGACAGCGTCAAACCAATCATGCATTGCAATCTGTTGAAGCTGCCTTTGGATAATTGCTCGGAACCCGCCGCTTGCCACCGCGATCGGTTTCACGCCTCGATTTTGACGAACAACTTCTACAACTGCGGCTATGGGAACCAGCCAATCAATTCTGTCAAGAAATGCCTGTTCTTTTTCATGAGCCACTGCGACGGCATCGATCGTGATCCCCTGTTCACAGGCGAGCATTTCGATAATGCGATGGCTTGGGACACCACCCAATGAATAGAAACGATCCTCTCCAAACACAATCCCATAACGTAACATGGTTTCGTGCCAAGCCACAAAATGCACTGGCATCGAATCGACTAACGTCCCATCGCAATCAAAAATAATCGCCTTACTATTCTGAACTAGATCCCAGTCTCTACGGTTCAAATCTCTCGGATTCAATCTGTTCACTTTCAACGATGTGCTTCCATAGGTCATGCATCAGAAGCGGGCGCGTCAGCCAACCATCAATGCGATAAGTTCTGGACAATTCCAGACGCTCCATGGCGTTTTCGGAAACGCTCGTCATGAAAATCCTGGTTTTATCCAATCGGCGGTTAGCTCGTATTGTCCTCACCAAATCCAGTTCGTCAAACGCCATTGGGCTACCATTGCAGACGACATAGTTGAAGTGTTCGTTCGTTTCGATCGCTTTCATCGCGGTCGGGCGGTTGTTTACCGTGCATAATTGGCAACCGTGGAAGGTTCCGAAGGGCAGTGAAATCCCGATGAAATTATTTGGCTCATTTACGACCAAGATCTGTATTGGGTCGGTACCGCCCATCTGATAATCCGTCGTCGATTCAGAGACGTATTCATTGCTGGGTTCGTCCAAGTTAGTAGAGGAATCCGCAATTCCCTTGAGACAATCGGAGTCTAACTCGGAAATTTCGTTGAGCAGGTCACCGAGCACTTGATCCGCACGTGCTTCATCGCCTGCGGCACGGAGTTGCTGGAACAGATGTATACAGGCTTTGATTTCAGACAATCGTTGCGAAAACTGCATTACCGGCAGTTCATTTTCCGGCACAGTATTTTGTTTATATTCAATGCTTTTTTTTTCAACAAGGGAACTGTGAGAACTGCCACTGTGAGCAGCGACAACCAGTTCGCCTCGCATGATGGCCACGCTGCGCGGCGCTTCGATTCCAATTTTTGCGACGCGACCGTTCACATCTAGAATACGAACCGTGATTCCACAATTCGGAAAGACAATATTTTGATTAATTCGGCGACCTAAGATCAACAAGATTGAGACTCCATTCTTGTGCAGACAGATGTATGTTTCTTTGGACTCGCTAACCAGTTTAACGCGCGGCGATGGCGGAGTGGAAACCGTCGACACAATCGCGAGAAAATTCTTCTGCTTTC
>JANLUJ010000768.1:0-11202 GCA_031363425.1 Pirellula sp. | reverse complement strand
TTTTAGGCCAGTGGCAACATTGTTTATACCGGGAGGGAGAGGCTCCTGCCGAACCAATGCCAAGCTCGGCAGGAGCCTCGCTCCCCATTGGAACCCTCGGCGAGTGGTTTTCATCCTGCCGCTCGCCTTAAGAAACCTTGGGCCGAGCAGACCGAGCCTTGCAACCTGAACTAGCGTCTTCGGCTTCGCGTTTGGTCTAAATTCCTATAGTAGTCATCAACAGAAAGAACGGTTGCCGCAGCCAACTCTCTAGTTTTGCGACTGTCATAGCCTGATCCGATATCCATTGCGGTAAACGCCAGATCTACTTGGGTCGCATTCATGACCGCTTCGCCTTCAGCACCACGCGCTTTATTTCTATTGATGTAATTGACAATCTCTAGCACATCGAGCGGATCGAGTTTTCCATTGCCGTTGGTGTCTAAATACGGTGCAGACGCTGGGACAGCATCCGGCAAGTCCCGAAGTCCGTTTCTATTAATGTCGTTAACGAGGGTCAATACATCCAACGGTGTTATCGATCCGTCGGCATCAACATCCAAAGCATTCAACTGGTTTTGGTACGCCGCAAATACTTTAACGCTCACCAACGCTGTGTTGCTGACAACCTCGTCGTTGTCCTTAACAGTATAGGTAAATGTAGCTGTAAAGCGTTGGTCCTTGGGGGGGGTATATTCAATACGTCCATCCGTCAGAATGCGTACCGAGCCACTGGTTGGTGCCGTGACAATTGTCACCGTGGTTGGGTCAATGACACCGTCTAAATCGCGATCATTAGCGAGAACATCGATAATGATCTTGCTGTTCGCGGGTGTACTCGCAGAATCCGGTGCGGCGGTAGGTGGTAACTCAGTGACGTCCGTAACCAGGACCGTCAACGGTACTTCAACAAACAGTCCAGCCGAATCCGTACTGCGAATACGCAATTGATGCGAACTTTGAGCTTCGAAATTCAGCTTGCGATTTGTTCGCAACTCGTTGCCAACAATTTCAAAACGAATATTGTCTCCGGTCGTGGCGGTAGGCACCAAGCTGTAAGTGAAGGTCTCACCGACATCCGCATCCGTAGTGGAGAGTACGGAGACCACCGTACCGGCCGGACGGTTTTCGGCAATCGATTTGTTCGGTACAACTATGTTGGTGGGAGCCTCATTCACATTGTCCACCAAGATCACAAAGGACTGCTCGGTAAACAGTTGTGTTGAATCGGTCGCACGGATCCTTACCAACAAATTGGGAGTTGCTTCAAAATCGAGTGAGTTCTTCGCAACAAGGTTTCCATTAACAATATCAAAGAGACCATTGTTGGTAGAACCGGATCCCGTGACAAAAGAATAGGTCAGTGTGTCGCCAGCGTCTGGGTCTGTCGCGCTAAGTGCACCTATGAGAGCCGATGCTCCTTGGTTTTCTTTGATTCGTGAATTGCTCAACAAGATGGCTGTCGGCGCTTCGGGCAAATTGCGAACATTGACGGTGAAGTTCTTGACGAATGCAAGGCCACCTCGATCAGTACCACGAACTCGAATTGCAAAACTCGGTTGCGTTTCGAAATTTGGCGAGCCTAGTACTCGAAGCTCGTTTCCTTGAAGCGAGAATTTGCTGTTGTCGGTGTTGCCTGAACCGTCCGTTAAGCTGAATTGATGGATGTCACCTACGTCCGGATCAACTGCGGTTAAGAACCCAACGAGACTTCCACCTGCGACGTTTTCATCCAAAGTGGAATTGGAAAGATTGATGTCAACGATGGTCTCGTTGACATCGACAATACTGATTAAGAAGGACAAAATTGGACCATTTAGCGATTTATCGATCGCTTGAATATCGACTCGATAACTTGACTTTAGTTCGAAATTGAAGACTTCGGCCGAGAGTAGTTGATTCCCACTCAAGCTGAACTTCGAATTGTCGTTCGTTCCACTCACAAATCGAAAGGTCAAACTGTCCGATGCGTCCGGGTCGGTTGCACTCAGAGATCCGATCAGTGAACCGATCGGTACGTTCTCGTTCAAAGTGTTTGCGGAAAGTTGCAAGCTTGTCGGCAGGTCGTTTGCGTCGGTCACCGAAATAACAAACTGTGTTTCGGTCGATAACCCGCCTTTATCTGCACTCCGAACGCGAATGCTGTAGGATCTCTTGGTCTCAAAATCGAAGGAGGATAAAGTTTGCAGTTGGTTGTTGACCATTGCAAAATTGGAGTTGTCGCTCGAACCAGCCCCTGGCACCAGCGTATAGACAAACGCATCGCCCGCATCTACGTCGACGGTTGAAAAGGAACCAACAAGGGCATTGGCAGCCAAGTTTTCTGCAATCGATGCATTCGAGAGAGCGATCGCCGTTGGCGCCTCATTGACGTCGATTATCAAAATCGAAAAAGTTGCCTCGGTAAGGAGACCGCCAGAATCGGTAGTACGCACTCGAACGTTGTAAACGTTTTTTGTCTCAAAGTCGAAATTCACTAGCGAACGCAGTTCGTTGCCGACCAAGGTGAAACTGGCATTGTCGTCCGCTCCGACTCCAGACACCAAGCTGTACAGAAATACACCCGCTCCATCTTGATCGATCGTCGAAAAAACACCAATGGGAATTCCGGAGCCCGAATTTTCACTCAAGCTATTTGAACTAAGCGAAAGCGATGTCGGTGCGTCGTTTTGATTGACGACCAAAACAGTAAAAGCTCGCTCGACACTGAGCCCTCCAGCATCCGTTGCTTTAGCGCGAATGGAATAGGAGGACTGAGTTTCAAAGTCAATTGGAACCAGTGGACGAATTCCTCCGGTAACCGTCATGGCAAATTTAGAATTGTCATCCGCGCCTTGCCCGGCAACCAAGGAATAGGTCAACGAATCGCCTGCATCGATATCAGTGGCGGTCACACTCAATACGACAACATTCAAAGGAGTGTTTTCCAGCAGAGTGCCCGACAGACTTAGATTGAACGGCGCCTCGTTCACGTTGGTAACCGTGATCGCAAATAACCCTTCCGTGCTTAATCCGCCAGCATCCGTGCTCTTGATTCGAACCGAATACGAAGTATTCGATTCGAAATCGAACAATGCGTTGGAACGGAGCGAACCACCAACAATGCTGAATTGTGAGTTGTTTTGTGACCCGATGCCCGGTACAAGGCTATAGGTAAACGTGTCACCAACGTCGGGGTCCTGAGTTGAAATCGAACTCACGATCGTTCCTAAGGGACTGTTCTCAGGGATCGTTGCAGTGGACAACGACAACCCCGTCGGTACTTCGTTGACGTTCGTTACATCGATGACGAAGACTTTTTCAATGGTGACGCCACCCGTGTCTCGGCTTTGGACTCGAATGGAATAGTTTGGTTTAACTTCGAAGTTGAGAAGAGTATTGGTCAATAACTGATTGCCGACAATTGTGAAACTACTGTTGTTCAGTGCGCCGATTCCAGCAACGAGTTGGTAGGTAAAGGTGTCAGACCCGTCAGGGTCCGTCGTTGTGAAACTTCCAATCAAACTGCCAATTGGCTTGTCTTCCGCAATGCTGCGATTGGCCAAGCCGATGTCCGTGGGTGGGTCATTTACATTTTTGACCGTAATGATGAAAGCCTTTTCGATGAATAGTCCACCCTCGTCTGTCGTGCGAACCAAAATCGAATAAGAGTTTTTAACATCGAAATTGAATACGGCAGCCGTCCTCAGGTCATTTCCAACGAGTTGAAACTTTTGGTTGTCCGGATAGGCGACGTTGCTAACCAACTCGTACTTGTGCTTGTCGCCAAAATCCACGTCGTTTGTAGAGAAAACGCCAACGCTGGTTCCCACCGCTAAGCCTTCGTTGATCTCCGACGGAGAAAGTCCGATCGCGGTTGGCGCTTCATTCACATTCAGCACCGACACTTTGAATTGCTTTTCAAATTGCAGGCCGTTTGCGTCGGTCGCCCGAACACGAATGGAGTGGAGTCGCTGGCTTTCGAAATCCAAAATTTGTTTGCTTTGTAGCTTTGTTCCAACGATTTCGAATTTGGAGTTGTCATCCGAACCAAGTCCACTCACTAAAGTCAACAAATGAGTGTCGCTTGCATCGACGTCGAGGACTTGGAAATTACCAATGAATGTTGGAACACTCGAGTTTTCGAAAATTTCATTGCCAGAAACCATGAGGTCCGTGGGTGCTTCATTCACGTCCAGCACGATAACAATGAAACTGCTCTCGACAAATAATCCAGCTTGATCCGTCGCGCGAATTCGAACGGAATAGCTGCTACGCGCTTCAAAATCAAACGTTACTGCCGACTGCAATTGATTGCCCTGGATCCGGAACAAAAAGTTATCCTCCGAGCCAATTCCGCCAGCGAATTGATAAAGAATCGGATCGTTGGCGTCAGGGTCGTTGGTCGATAAGAGCCCTATCAGGGTGTTAGGCAAGTCATTTTCGAAGATCGTATTGCTTGATAGTGAAACCGTGGCAGGACTTTCATTGACATCGGTGATATTGATGAGCAAAGCGGTTTCAAACGATAGGCCGGCTTTGTCGGTTACTCGCACCCGAATGGAATATAGATTCTGAGTCTCAAAGTCGAAATTGACAGCCGTTCGCAATTGGTTTCCGGCGATGACGAAACTCGAGTTTCCAGTGGAACCCGTGCCGCTCACCAAAGCATAAGTAAATGTGTCGCTCGCATCGGGGTCGTTGTTGGAGAAAAGTCCAACCAGAAAATTGGCGCCTTTGTTCTCTGCAACCGAATTATTCGACAATACGATCGACGTCGCCGACTCGTTCACGTTGACAACAGTGATAGTAAATGCCCGTTCGAAGAATGCCCCAAGTTGGTCCTGGGTTCTCACTCGGACCGTATACCCACTCTTGGTTTCAAAATCAAAGCTAGCCGAGGCAACGAGCGTATTGCCAGCGATGGCGAAAGACGCATTGTTGGCCGACCCTGTCCCGGTAACCAAGGAGTAAGTGTGGGTATCGCCAGCATCTTCGTCGATGGTGGTAAGTGTACCTACAACAGTGCCTACGGCTCGATTTTCATTGATCGTCTGAGGTGCCAAATTCAGTGCAGATGGCGCGTCGTTCGTATTGCGAACCTTGATCGCTAAATCTTTTTCGAAAAACTTTCCTCCAGCATCCGTGGAGCGAACCCGGATTGTTAAGGAATTCTTCAACTCGAAGTTGAAAACGGAATTGGTTTGCAACACATCGCCAAGAATCTGGAACATTGAATTATCATTCGCGGTTGCGCCCGTTACAAGTGTGTACGTAAAGGTGTTTCCGAACCGATTAGGGTCGACCGAAGTCAAGATCCCAACGTCGCTTGCAACCGCAAGATTCTCGTTAACAATGTTGTTCGACAACAGCACGTCCGTCGGAGCTACGTTTCCGTAGAAAATCCCAAAGGGTCGGTCGTAGACTGGAGTGTTTGTACTCGTGATCGTGTAAGAACCACTCGCGGGTCTTGAGAAGAGCCAATCTGGCTGCAGTTCGATTCCAATCGCATTGGTTCCGGTCGGCAAATCGATCAAGGCCCAACCGTTCGCATCGGATACCGAAAAGTATCGCCGCTGAAATTCTAAGGACCAGTTCTTTAAGACACCGGAATCGAAATCCTTGCCGTCGTCAATCGACAAGGTCCATGTACCGGCTAGGCTCATCGAGTTTAGAGATGAAAGCGCCTGTTGAGGACGGAACGTTCCTGTAAAAGGGGGTGTGGCTGTATTGATGGACGTTCCGCCGGAGTCCGCAAATCGCGTATTCGTATAATTATCACCACTCCCCCCGAGGGCTTGCGCGAGCAAAATGGTTCTGCCATCTGGCGCGGTTAAGGTCAAGGTCAAGTCGCTGTCCCAAGTGTGATCGATGTTGACCAATACGGCTAGGCTAGCAACTGTGCCAGTGTCCGTTATGTTGATCGTAGAATTGATCGAGCCACGAACTGGAATCGGTGTGGCCGAAGTGTTCGAAACGATTAAGGCATTGATGCCTGAAACCGTAAATCCTGGTAGAGCTGGTTCGCCAGGGTTGATGACACCGTCCTGATTGATCTCTTCGTAAACGTACGAGTACATCCGATCATTCTTAGATCGACCGAAATTGATACCCGTCACCGCTGAAACATCTGTCGCCTCCGTAACCAAATGCCTGTTCTTGACAGGAAATGTCGATGTGTAACCTTGCACTTCGGAGCGGACTACGTAACTGCCTTGCGCCAATCCATCTATCAGATAGACGCCATTAATGATGGAGGCCCGTTTTTCTGTACTTTCCCAAATCCCGTTGTCATTGTTGTCGATATACGCAAAAGCCGTCGTCGTTTGCACGAGCCGCTCAAAGGAATCGTATACCCCATCGCCGTTGTAGTCTTCAAAAACGCTCCCCGCGATTGACGCGCCTACATCAGGCACATCATTGATCGTGATCGTGAATGGTGCTTCGAAAAACTTCCCGCCAGCATCGGTCGTTCGAACTCGAATCGAATAGGAGCTTCTTGCTTCGAAATTGAAAGAGGCCGCAGTAACGACGGTCGTTCCAGACACTGCAAAGGAAGCATTGTCGGCCGAACCGGTACCCGCAACCAACGAGTAAGTGTGCGTGTCGCCAGCGTCATCATCAGTGGTTGTGAACGTACCGACCAACGACCCAATGGCTTTGTTCTCATCGACCGATTGTGGTGCCAGAGCCAAAGCCGACGGAGCATCGTTGATGTTCGTGATCGAGATGGTGAATTCTTTTTCAAAGAACTTGCCGCCTGCATCCGTCGTGCGAAGACGAACCAAGTACGAGTTCTTTACCTCGAAGTTAAATGCTGCATTGGTCTGAAGCACATTGCCAACCACACGAAACTGGACATTGTCATTGGGGCGAGCCCCCGTCACCAGCGTATAGGTGAACGTATTTCCAGATCGATTTGGATCGATCGAACTCAAATTTCCGATAGGAGTTCCAATGACTTGATTTTCATCGACGGTGCTATTCGACAATAATAGGTCCGTGGGCGCGACATTGTCGTAGAAGATACCGAATGGGCGATCGTACACCGGCGCACCCGAACTCACTATCGAATAATTACCCGTTAAGGGCCTTGAAAAAAGCCAGTCTTGTTGGAGCTCAATCCCCACCGTATTGGTCCCGGACGGTAGATCGACCAACGCCCATCCGTTTTGGTCTGAAATGGCGAAGAATCTTCGCTGAAACTCCAACGACCAATTGAGGAGTTGCCCTGCGTCGAAATCCTTGACGTCGTTGACCGTCAACTTCCAAGCCCCGAATATGTTGGCGTCCTTGAATAGCGAGAGCGCCTGTTGTGGCCGGAATATCCCTGTAAAGGGTGCGGTTCCTGCATTGATGGATGTCGTACCGGCGTCGCTAAATCGGGTTGTTGTGAAGTTGTCTCCACTCCCGCCAACCCCTTGGGCTAGAAGAACTGTTGTTCCATCCGGAGCGGTAAGCGTTAGGGTTAAGTCGCTGTCAAAGGGATGCGTGATGTTGACGAGGACCACGACGCTGGCAACCGTACCCGGATCCACAACGTTGATCGTCGATGTTATGGCTCCACGAGCAGGGATGGCCTGGGCAGCTGTATTCGTTACTGCATAAGCATGGGTCCCCGAAACTGCAAAGCTAGGTAGGGCCGGTTCACCTGCGTTGATGACACCGTCTCTGTTGATTTCTTCGTACACGTACGAATACATTCTATCATTCTTCGAGTAGCCAAAGTTCGCACCGGTTATGGAGTCTGTGACACCGGTCAATGTCAAGATGTAACCATTTTTGCCGGGCTGTGTTACTGTCCATCCTGCCACTTCGGTTCGAACTGTATAAGTCCCGGCGGCCAAATTCTCGAAGGCATAGCCACCGTTGGCAATCGGAACGGCGGTTTCAGTGGCTTCTCGAGTACCGTTGTTGTTGGCGTCAAGGTATGCGAAGTCTGCTGCCACATCCAAAAATCTCTCAAAGGACTCAAAGACAGAGTTCCCGTTGTAATCCTCGTACACTGTTCCAGCGATTGAAGTCTGGGCAACTGATCCGAACAGATTCAATTCAAATGCTCCCTCATCTACATCATTTGAATTGATGACTGCTTTCCCCATAAACGAGCCAGCCGCAATGGGCAGGAATCGAAGTGTAAGGTTGGTTGACTCGCCAACTTTGAGACTAGTTGATCCCAGGTTTGCAAGCCCAAACGAGCCGGTCACGTCGACTGAACTGATATTGAGCGGTAACGTCCCTTGATTTCGAATTCGAAGAACAACTTCACTGAACAGACCAACAGCGATGGGAGCAAAGCCTACGGTCCCGCGATTCACAATGTCCACCGTGGAACTCACGACGGAAATCTCTGGTCGATTAACTCCCACGACCGCGGTGGCCGCATTCACTCGCCCGTAGCCGAACTCAACGTTCTTGCCCGTGCTGACATCGTACATTACCCCACCGATCAAATCCGTTGAATTTCGTAGCAGGTCGCGCAATGCATTTGGCGACAACGAAATTCCTTGAACACCAGCTTGAGCCAAAACTAACGCCCCAATTCCAGTTGCCAACGCGGACGCAGCTGAGGTCTGCCCAAATCCAGTTAGACCAATGCCTGTGTAATCGCCAGCCGCGAAACCAGCGGCTCCCGTTCGGTCCGTTGTATCGATCGGAAGGTAGCCAAAGCGATTGTCACTGCTCGGAGCCACAAGGTCTAAGGCCGAACCGTAGTTGCTATAGTCCGATCGCCCGCCAAGGTTGTTGGTTGCTCCAACAGCGATGACACCAGGAATGTTGGCGGACTCAGCGGCTGGCCCAGTAACCGTACTTGAAGCATCATTTCCGGTCGCAAAGAAGTATGCAGCACCAACGCCTTGTCGCCCTTTTGTCGTTCCCCAACTCAAGGCTGCATTGATGGATGCACTGGTATCACCGCCGCCCCATGAACTGTTTACGATGTCTGCAGATTTCCATGTTCCCAAACCATCGCGGGTTCTGCCCCCAGCATAATAGATGGCACTCGCAATACTCGCATCGCTTGCTATCGTTCCATTATCGAATATCTTGATCGACATAACGCGTGACTTGTAGGCCGCACCAGCGATCCCAATTGCATTGTCGCCGCGCGCAGCGGCTACACCCGCAACTGCTGTTCCGTGCTTGTCTGATCCAACTGGCTCTGATTGGTTCGTATCCGTAACGAAATTCCATCCTCGAATGTCGTCCACCCAACCGTTGCCGTCGTTGTCGATACCGTCGAAATTGGTTTCACCCGGGTTCGTCCAAACATTCAAATCGGGATGCGTGGAATCGATCCCGTCGTCGATGATACCAATAACGATATTCGAGGATCCACCTTGATTGACATCCCAGGCTTCTGCGACATCGGAGTCAGCGTCTATAGTCCCACCACTTTGCCCAAAGTTGTTGAGGTTCCATTGGTTTGGATAGCGTGCATCATTGGGCGTATAAAACTTTTCTCTGGCTTGGTAAAAATTGGGGGACATCCAAGAAACACCGGCGGCATCCGCAACTCTGATTCCAACATCCAAGGCGTCTGGACCATAACCGTTCTTCACTGTCGCGATAAACTGATCAGGGGTCCCATCTAACGGTCGGAATGTTGAGAATTCATCGTGCTGGGCAAAGAAGCTCTGTGCGCTTACCGACGGTTCAAGTGCAATGATGATTTCATTCAACAACACTGCTTCGCTGGCAGTATCGGAATTAACGAACACCGTTGTTGTAAAAGCCACATTCCTTATTGCATTCAGCGTCGCTACATAATCGGTGGTAAGTGGCTCGCTGGACTGATACTCCCGAACGTTTGGTGCAATTTCTCGCACCAAAGTTAACTCAAGTGGAACCGCAACCTCCGAGCCAGGTTGCGTGCCTATGACCAACCGATGTTCATGAGCGCTCAGTTGGACGATTTCACGGTCCTGTACGAATTGAATCTGATGGCTTGGATCCCATGCAAGATCCGACGCCAGCATTCGCCTTAACTCGAGTTGTTCAATCTTTGGTTTCAGATTCGAAGACTTACGTGGCTTGTACATGGGAGGGGCCTTTGTGTCGCAGCGATTTTCGTGTGGGAATCATTCCAATTCGGAAGAGAATAAATCATAACAAGTATGCGCAATTTGTCGTTGCAACCAATAAATTACGCTTCCACAAAAAAAAATCGCGAATCCGGTTGGTTTGACCAAAATTGTCTACCAATGCGAGTTTCGCGAATTATAGTGCCGCACTAAAAAAAACGCTTAGGCCTGCATAGCGATTAGGGATTCCAAGCTTGAGCCGTCCCGCTCCACAGGACCTGTTTTGCATACTGGACCTGACAATGCAACCGGTAATCCGAAATCATCTTCGATGAATCTCTAGATGCTTACGCCAATCGAGGTTGTCCACAACAGGGTAGTCGGTTCGGAAATGGACACCCCGCGATTCTGTTCGAGCCAATGCCGCAGTCGCCATTTGCAAGCTGACCGTCAAGATGTTTTGCAGTTCCCAGCCGTCGACACATGACAAATCCTGAGCGAGAACGTAACTGCAGTATTGTTGAATAGCGTGCACCGCTTCACTCAAGCGATCGCCGTGTCGCTGAACCCCAACATTTCGCCACATCAATGCGCGGACTGCGTTGCGAATGTCAGCCAAGTCGAAAGGTTGGCTTAGCTCCCCTTTGCTGGGATTGAATACGGGCAGTACGAGCAATTGGCTCTCCGTATCGCTTAAGGCAGATTGCGAAGCATTTCGGCCCGCGATGGCGCCATAGACCAGCCCCTCAAGCAGGCTATTCGATGCCAATCGATTGGCGCCATGCAACCCGCTACTCGTTACCTCTCCAGCAGCCCAAAGTCCAGGTAAAGTGGTTTGAGCGTTGCCATCCACCTCGCATCCGCCAATCATGTAGTGAGCACCCGGGCGAACGGGAATCGAGTCGGTGGCTATGTCCAATCCAAATCCCGAGCAGACTTTCGCAATGCCAGGAAACCGTTCTCGTACATGCTCAGCGTTCAAATGCTTCATGGTTAAATTCACGCATGGCGATCGCGTCTTTTCCATTTGACTAACGATGGCTTTGCTCACAACATCTCTAGGTGCTAGCTCCAAACGCGGATCGTAGTCACCCATGAATCTGTAGCCCGTAGAATCAACCAAATGAGCCCCTTCCCCACGTACTGCCTCCGTAATGAGAGTCCGCGAACTTCCCGCAATGTAGAGCACAGTGGGATGAAACTGCATGAACTCCATGTC
>JANLUJ010000229.1:0-7317 GCA_031363425.1 Pirellula sp. | reverse complement strand
GGGGCTTGGCCGTCAACATGAATTCCAATCAGAAATTTGGATTGAGTGGTACGCCAGTGTACATGGCGCCTGAGATGGCCAAACACGACCTCTCCAAAATCGGGAAAGCTAGTGACATCTACATCCTCGGCGCAATCCTTTTTCAGCTGGTTGTCGGCAAGGCACCACACAAAGGCAAAACGGTACGCGAATGCATGGCCAATGCTATGCTGAATATCAACATAGAGCCTGGCATTGAAGATCCCTTGTTGGATATCGCCAATCACGCGATGGCAACCGAACCCGGGGATCGGTATGCATCCGTCATCGCGTTTCAGGATGCCATTCGCGAACACCTTCGATACGCTCAAAGCATTTCGCTGACGCATCGAGCCGAAGAACTTCTAGAGAATGCGATTCGCGACAAAGACTACCAAGGATTCTCCAGGGCGCTCTTTTCGATGCAAGATGCGATCGAGCTCTGGCCAGGAAATCAAGCAGCCAAAGATGGCCTCCATCGGACACGCCTAGCCTATGGGCAATGTGCATTGGATCGAAGCGATTACGACCTTTGTTTGCAAACAATGGACGTTCGACGTGAGGATGAAGCAGCATTGCATAGGCTCGCTACCGAACGAAAGGCAGATATCGTTCGGCGAGAAAAACGCTTCAAGCTGCTGCGAAAAGTCCTGGCCGCCGTGATTCTATTTACGGTTGTTTCGCTGACCATCGCAACCATGTACGCACGACGGCAAACCAGGATCGCGGAAGAAAAAGAAGGGCTAGCGATTGAATCGGCCAAAAGTGAAAAGCTCGCGAAACAAATAGCGGTAAAGTCCGCTGAGGACGAAAAAGCTGCTCGCCAAAACGAAGAAATGGCCAAACAACAGGCCCGAGTCGAACGCGATCGAGCCGTGTTGGCTGAGAAGGAAGAGAAACAAGCGAAAGAACTTGAAGTTGCCGCACGCAAACAAGCTGTTGAATCCGAAAAAATGGCAAAGGAGTCTGAGAAGGATGCAAAGGAATCTGAGAAGAGGGCCATCGCATCTAGGCAAATCGCGGATCGCAATGCTCGCTTGGCACTCTTAGGAAACTACCAGTCCGAATTGAACTTAGCACTCAATCAGACGAATCAATTCGATATCGCTCGAAGCAACCAACTCTTGAAACAGGTTCAAGACATCGAAGAGAAATTGGCCGTTTCCACGGAATCGACTGACGGCAAACCGGTCACCCGCGGACCATTGCTTCAAAATTGGGCCTTCCGCCGGATCGAGTTGCTGAACAATCGCGACTTGCCAAGCGTGCACGTCCAAGGCTCCATCACTGCTTTTCAGTTCGCGTCGGCAACGGAACTCGGAATCGTCGGGACTTCTAGTGGTCAGATGAAACTGGTCCAACTTGCCAAAGGTGCAGTAACTCTTGTTCCGGACCATGCCCTGGCGTTGCACGGTCCAATAAATGACGTCGCTATCTCACTCGATGGAAAGGACGCGATTATCGCCACCGGCTCGCAGGAGTCGGAGTACACGGTATATCGCTGGAAGACCAATTCGCAAGAAGCAGTTCCCATGCGTTCGCTTGGCAAACGGGATATACAGCGGCTCGCTGTTAGCCCAGATGGTGCGTGGGTCGTTGGCGGTATTAACGCCGGCCTTTGGGTATGGCAAAGAAACGAAAGTGGTTTTGATGCAGAACCGAAACTACTCGAGTGCAAAGGCTCGTTAGTGTGCTTGCAGTTTGTTGGCGCAAGTGGGAACGAAGTCTTCGGCTTGTCCAAGCTCCCCAATGGGAAATCGATTTGCATTCAAGCCGACTTGCGGACCAATGCAATTCAAAACTATTCCCTACCCGGGTCGATCGAGAACAAGGTAAGTTGCGCGGCTATGTCGCTCGATGAGCGACGGGTCTACCTAGGGCTAAATGATGGGAATATCCTCATCGGCAATTGCGATTCCACATCAACCCGCGGAATATCCTCCCCGGGGAACCGGCTGGTAATTACACCTTCGACCGCATTATCCATAACTGTTGAGGGCGAAGTCCAACCCAAGAAACACTCCAGCGCAATTCGAGGGATTCAGGTGCACGCGGATGGAGCAGTTCTGACGTATAGCGACGAACCGGTCGTCCATGTTTGGGCTACCGAACCGAATTCGAGCAAGGTGAATTACCGAAGTTTTTTAGTAGGATTAGTTGGCAACGTCACCAACGCAAAATTCCTTGGTGGAAGCGGTGAAATTGCGGCAACGGATGATCTTGGAAATTTGCAGAGGTGGAATCTTTCGGATCAGACCGACCGACGTGCGATAACTCAATCGCTCCCAACGACACTCCTTTCCCAAGCAATGTCAAAGGACGGAACAATTCGAAGTGTCGACAACCATGGAGTATTGAGGACATCACATTCAAACATGTCGTCAACACAGGGCACCGAGTACATTAGTTTCGTCGGCCACACGCCTGGAGCAAAAGTTAGCGATGTGGCTGCGGCAGCGAACGAACCACTGGTAGCCACGATTGCCTCGCTACCCGACAGTGTGGCCAGTGACAACACGTCGGAAATCTGCATATGGAATGCAATGTCTCGACAGATGCTGCGTCGATTGCAGTACAAAACAGCGGGCCCATGCCGAATTGCCTTTGCCAATCGCGACAAATTGCTGGTTGTCGGTGATGGTAGGGAGACAATCATCATCCCAATGGACATGCCAGAAAAAGTTACGCTCGAGAAACGATTCGGTACAAGTCTTATTTCGATTCATCCCACGCAACCATCGCTGACCGCATTGATAGCCACCTCCGGATCGGTCCGCATGGTCGATTGGCAAGATCCATCCAAATGGGACGACTTAGGGTATCGTTACTTCGATATCGCAATCAAAAATCCATATGCGCCGCTCGAGGCTGCTTGGGCTTCGGACGGGAAGCGACTGTTCATCTTGTTTGACCATGGGCGAGTTGCCAGGCTTGAA
Source organism: Pirellula sp. (assembly GCA_031363425.1). Taxonomy (GTDB): domain Bacteria; phylum Planctomycetota; class Planctomycetia; order Pirellulales; family Pirellulaceae; genus JBKCUI01. The sequence goes on along the minus strand of JANLUJ010000229.1, from coordinate 4,363 downwards.
TGGGACGGAGCGTCGCTGTCCAATCTGAGTTGGACTGACGAAAATCTAGCCCTTCGATCCGTGGAACAAATGACCCCCTGGCGTCACTACGATTTTGATGTCAATAAGACCAGTGGCGATGTGGATCGACTGACTATCGTACACCGAACATCCGAATCCCAACCGAATTGCGTACAAACACAGTTCGATTGGAAGAGGTCCGAAAACAAGCCTCCCTTGGGGAAGGTGAATCCCATCTCGGAGTCGACACCGGTCGTCTTGTTCTCTCGTCCAAAACAACACGATATCCTTAGAATCTCACAAAACAATGCATTTCCGAATTGCACAATCGCAATTGATCAAGACGGTACGCTAAACCTGACGGAGCAAGACAAAACCGTTTCAAGCATTGGGCGTCCAAATTGCTTAACTGCTTCTCATAGCTGCGACGGCAAACGATGGGCGACAGGTCATACCGATGGTATCGTTTTGATGGCTACGATCTCAGAACCCAATCAAGTTGCTTGGCATCATGTGAAACATCCATTTGCCAAAGTCTTTCAAGCAGAACTATCTGCCGATGGACTACGACTGGCAATCGTCGGCCTCTTGCCGAATGGAGCGAGCAAGATGGTGCAATTTGATATAACGCGTCCTGATTCGGTTTTGCCTGCCAAGGATGGAGAGATGGCAAATGTCCGATTCGTCCGTTGGCATCCCGTCGACCACGAGTTTGTCATGTTAGATGCGGATCAAAATTGGCATCGCGTCGACAGTGATGGACAACGGCATGCAGTCAAAAGCCAGGTGTGGGATAAGCTTTCTCTCGACTCCAGCTCACGATTCGTCAGCATGGAGTGGTTAGGCGAACCGCTCGGGAAGTTCACGAAGCCGTTGTACCATATGGCCATTTTGTCTCGAACTCAGGAATCCAGCCGAATTGATTTTTCGTCAGTTGATAGTTCCTCCGCAGATGAATTTCAGCCCATTGTATCGAAGTCTAAGATAACCTCCTTCGCTGCGGCCACAGGCGAAAATGTGCTTGCGGTTGGCGATGAGAAGGGGACACTCGGGATTTGGTTCGTATCGCCTAGTTTCGACCAGTCCCCTCGGGAGTTGTTTACATTGTCTGGCCACCGAGGCGCAGCGGTGAGCCAGCTCACCTTTTCAAGCGACGGTACCGCGATACTCTCAAGTGATTCGAGCCAGCGGGCTATACAATGGCGCAGTAGGTAACTTTAGCTTTAAAGCAGAACTATCCAGCAGGACAAGCCTGCGGTATTTTTGAATCCCATGGGCTTGACCGGTGGATCGTTAGGGCTTTTTGGCTACCCTACTTTGCAATCTGCCGATCGCCTAAGTATCGATCGTTGTCGATTTGGCCTTCTTGCCTTTGCCTTTGTTTGGGGCTTTTTTCTTGCTCTCCGGTTTGACCTTGGACTGAGCTTCCTGTTGTGCTTTTTCCAACGCTTCTTGCTGCGACTTCAATTGCAATTGCAACTCAGTGACCTCGGCGGTTCGTCTTTCTAACAATGTGAGCACTTCTTTGTTCGCTGCATCCGACTGCTCGATTCGTTTCTTCCATTCGGTCTGAAGTTGCTCTAGTTGTTCGTTTACTTTCGCGCTCTCCTTGGCACGTTCCAAAGCCGCCTGTTCCAATTCGAGTTGTTTCTTGGCGTATGCGGCGTCTTGTTCTTTCAGCTTTGTTTGAAGCTGCACTATTGCCGCCTGCTCCACAACAATTGCCTCTGGTTTTGGCATTGGTTTCTTCATGGTTTCAGCGACAACAGCAACCGGCTCGGCCTTCGTTTCGGGTACCGCTCCTGTTCGAATAGTTGGTTCATTCAAAGAAGCTATTCCTGGAGCACCAAGCGACTGCGGATATTTGTCCGATGGAATGGCATTTTCGGTCGGAAATTTTATTCGACCTGCGGAAGGTACTATCTTCGACTGCGAACTCTCCGCCTTGACCTCTTCCAACGATGATTGGCCTTTGATTTGGGCGGACGTCACGGTGGCGCCGGCCGGTAGCTCTAGGCTGCGCAGGAACTGCTCACGAACTCCAGGTGGCAAGTCGCCAAGTCGAATCGCATCTTGGGCTGGCAGCTGTGGTTTGAATTCTTCGAAGACAATTCCTTGGGACGCCATTTGTTCTGCTGTGCCAGAAGATATCAAACCCGGGGAACCAAGCATACGATTCGCGCCAGCCTCAAACCCAATCTTAGGTGAGACTGTTGGGTTTTGCGTTCGAATGCCGGCAGTCTCTACGCCTCCAGCAATCACCTCGGTCGATGGAACGGTCGTCGTTGACGTAGGGCCCAGACTTGATGTGACGCCGAGAGGCGGTAAGCCAAGTCGCTGACGACACACATCGCAATTCAATATGTCAGCCGACAAGTTGTTCCTATCAATAGGGCCATTTCCAAGATGCATGGTCGACACAGTAGTTGGGGCAGCCGGCAAGGGCTGTCGAAGTACAGTTCCATACTTGACGCTTGCATCCGATGCGAGAGGCCTAACTACCACTTGCGCCGAACCCGTTGCGGCAAATAACAAGCTACTGCTTAGGGCTATTCCAGCAATCAAGTCACTTCTTCGATTCATTTTCATTTTCGCAAAATGTTGGAGGGAAGATCTAGCCGCTAGGCAAGAACTCGTACCGGAGGCAATGGAACTGCGGCTTTCCGTGTCGAAAAACAAGTATAGTTGGATACGTCTAGGAAATGCCGCCCCAAGCCAAAAACTAAAGTTTTGAATAAATTTCTGAGACCGTTCGGATGGTTTTTCAACGGCGAACTATGCTATTCTCCCGGAGCTCTGACCTGTTGTCCAATCCGACTCCCCAATGCCCCCCAAAAAACATGAAATTCACAGGCCTAATACTAATCTGCGCCTCTAGCTGCTTGGCGTTGATATTGCCAGCAATCGGAGTGGTTCAATTCCCAAAGTCACAGCAATCCATACCCAGATCGATGTCAACCGACCTGCCCAGATCGGTTCCCATAACAACTCAGAATATTCCTGGCTCTGCCCAGTACAGCATGCCAGCTAATGCACAACGTGATGTGCTACCCAATTCAATGCTACCAAATACAAATAGCATTCCGACGTCGCCATTCCCATCTTCCGCATTGCCCTCTCCTTCGATACCTCAAACGGAATCGCCACCGGGGATAGTCGTAGCTCCAACCGGCAACAAGTTTGCGATCGGAATCTGGCTATTGCTAGGCCCAGTTTGTTTGCTCGGTTTAGCATTGTGGACACTCTCGCCAAACCCGTCTGGATCCAAACCCAAGTTTACGAAATGATTCAGAGTGGCACGGCGGTCTCCGCCGTGATTGCTCGTTCCATCCGGTTTTGTAGTGGGTTGATGTCTTTTCTTTTGCGTCGTTCTCAATCTGGTTGCGATGGACTGGACGTTGTGTCGACCGCGACTACTTTGCCGTTTTGCCATTGCAACTCGATGATCTTGTCGGCGTATTGCTCGAACAAATGGCGTTCATGATGGCTGATCATCAACACCTGGAAACCAAGCGCACGGCTGGCGTCATGGATGATTTTCACGAGTTTCGGAACCAAATCCGCGCGGAGCCAACAGTCTTGCTCGTCCAGGATCAAGAAGCGACGATGGGTCGCTTCGTCAAGCGTTGTAAGAGCGAAGATTCGTAAACAAACGCTAACGATGTTCGCGACCGAACCCCCCTGTCCATTGATGAGATCCTCGGGCTTTCCGTTGCGTTCGATCCAGAACTCAACACTGGCGCTGTTCCTCGAAAAGCCGGCCTCGGCGTGGAACGTGATCGGCTGCTCCAAGATCTCTTGCAGGGCAATAGTGATTTTTTCTTGAACGGTACCAAGGAGACTCGAAAACAAATCCTGATTAAGTTTTTCGAGCGCCAGAGACACTTTTTCCGCGGTTTGCAAATACTTTGCCAGCTTCTCTAGTTCTCGCGCATTTGCTTCGAATTCACGGATCGCTTCAAGCCTCGCAAATGACAACTGGTCCAAACGACGACGAATTTGTTGAGGGTCTATTTCCGTAGGAACGGCATCTGTCGGAGCCATAAGGGTTTCGTGCATCTTCGAGAACACCATCCGTTGTGAGCCATTCAGCCGAACCAAACGGTTACCATGTAGTGTATTGTCTATATTGGTTCGAGTTAGGGAATGGGTAACGAGCTGATGACGAGACACCGTTCCATTTTCCGCTTGTGTTTCCTTATGAGAGCTCATCCCACTTTCGCCTCAATGAATTACTTGATAGCTTTTGAGCTAACTCCGAGGCTAGCCAGTAAGCCCGAACGATCCACCGGTTAAGGAGGTTGTACAGCTTTCGTATCTCTGTTTTTGCAGGCCCCCAACGAGCTCGTCTCGTTGGAGCCAA
>JANLUJ010000764.1:0-5421 GCA_031363425.1 Pirellula sp. | reverse complement strand
AGGTGTCAGGAGTCGCTTGAGGCACGTATCCCGTGCTCGAATACCTATCGCATTACCAATAAGGCTGGACAAATACGCTGGGTCATGGAACGAGCCTCGGGTGTGTATGCCGAGGATGGAAGCGTACGTTGTATTGATGGGTTCATTCAGGACATCACTCATGCCCGACTGGTCGAAGAGCAGGTACGTGCTTCACTGAGGGAAAAAGAAGCGATGCTGAAGGAGATTCATCATCGCGTTAAGAATAATCTGCAGATCGTTAGCAGCCTATTGAATTTGCAGGTTGGTACCGTGCAGGATCCACAGGTCCTAAGCGCATTGCGGGAAAGCCAAAACCGTATCCGATCCATGGCGCTGGTGCATGAAACGTTATATTTGTCGAGCAATCTTGGGACGATCGACCTGTCTCAATACGTTGACGCACTATGTGGCAATTTGTTTCGATCTTATGGCATCGATGAATCGAATATTTGTTTGCAGCTCAATGTGGCGAAAACCTCGCTCGATCTTGAACGGGCAATTCCTTTTGGTCTTATTATCAATGAGCTGGTAAGCAACTCGCTCAAGTACGCATTCCCTGCTAGTCGTCGCGGAAAAGTGCAAGTCACTCTCAACGCAGAGTCTGCTCAACACTACGTCCTCCGAGTCTTGGACGACGGAATAGGTCTGCCCGCTTCGCTCGACTTGACAGATCTAAAGTCCCTTGGGCTCCAACTCGTTCAAGATCTAATCCAGCAGTTATCGGGCACGTTAACCCTTATTCAGGGTAACGGCACGCAGTTTTGTGTAACCTTTCCTATTCGTTTATCTTACCCGGGAATTTAGCAATGACAGCCGTCCGGATTCTCGTCGTCGAGGATGAGGCGATTGTTGCCCTCGACTTGCGGAAGCGTCTAACCAATCTGGGCTATGAAATTGTCGATGTGACGGCGCTGGGGGAGCAAGCTGTAGCAATCGCTCGGCTGCATCGTCCAGATCTCACACTTATGGACATTCGCCTACGAGGCGAAATGGATGGCATCACCGCAGCGGATATTATTCGCACTGAACTTGGGTTACCAGTGGTGTATTTGACAGCTCATGCAGATGATGCAACCGTCGACCGAGCCCGGGTAACGGAACCGTTTGGCTACATTCTGAAGCCCTTTGATGAGAGAGAGTTGCGAACGGCAATTGAAATGGCCGTATACAAGCATGAGACCGAACGTAAACTGCGAGAGAGTGAACGGCGGTATGCCACCACACTGGCAAGTATTGGAGACGGCGTTATCGCCACGGATCGGAATGGTGCTGTGACCTTCCTGAATCCGGTGGCCGAAAAGCTGACTGGCTGGTCCAGTGTTGAAGCTCAGGGAATTCCCTTGGCTCAAGTATTCGATATCTGCGACGAAGAGACTCGGCTACCGGTGTCAAATCCGGTTGCCCGAGTACTTGCCGATGGCGTTGTCGTTGGCCTCGCAAACCACACCATCCTTGTTAATCGGGAAGGGAGTGAAATACCGATTGACGATTGTGCTTCGCCGATCTTTGATGGGCGCGGCGAATTGACGGGGGCAGTGCTTGTATTCCGTGATGTGACACATGCACGTCAAATTGAGCAACACATGCGGCATGCTCAAAAAATGGAGGCAGTGGGTCAGTTGGCTGGCGGGATTGCCCATGACTTTAATAATATGCTGACTGTAATTCTCAATTATTCGGAGATGCTGGTCGATTCGGCCGGCCCGGGTCATCCATGGAGTCATTTCTTTTCCGAGATCCATCGGGCGGGCAAGCGCTCTGCAGACTTAACCAGTCATCTGCTTGCATTTTGCCGAAAGCAACTTGTGGAGCCACAGGACATTGATCTCAATGAAGCCGTGCGTAGAGCCGAGCAGATGTTGCGGCGGTTGATTGGCGAAAATATCGAATTGAGCGTTGGTTTAAGTCCGAATCTGGGCTTTGTTCGTATGGACGCGGGACAGATCGAGAGGATTCTTGTCAACCTGGCAGTCAATGCCCGCGACGCGATACCGGACCAGGGTCGATTGCGTATCGAAACATCCAATGTAATGATCTCATCAACACAATTTCCTACTCTCGCCGACGGGACGTATCGTTGTCTGCTGATCAGCGACAATGGTCATGGGATCCCAGCCGCATATCAGCATAGAATCTTTGAGCCTTTTTTCACTACGAAAAATCTTGGCGAGGGTACTGGCCTAGGATTGGCTACGGTGTACGGCATCGTGAAGCAGTGTGGCGGGCATATTGCGTTTGAAACTGAGATTGGTTCTGGAACCACGTTTAGAATTTATCTTCCGCCGGCTCCAGGTGCGAGTAATGCTGAAAAATCTTTAGCGACGATGAATCTTCCAAAGGGCAACGAGACAGTTCTACTGGTTGAGGATGAGGATTCGGTTCGCGCAGTTAGTCGACATATATTGACCTTGTGCGGCTATACTGTGCTCGAAGCGGAGAACGGTGCCAAAGCGATTCAGATTGCCGAAAGCGATGCGGCGCGAATTGATATCATTGTTACGGATGTCGTCATGCCTGTGATGAGCGCACGCATGATGCTCCAAGGACTACGGAAGATCATGCCTAACATGAAAGTACTTTTCGTTTCTGGTTACGGCGACGAGAACCTTGCGAGCGAAGTTGCTGAATTCTCAAAGTCCATGTTTTTGCAAAAGCCATTTAATGGTACCGAACTCTCCAAGGCCGTACGATGGGTACTAGATGATCAGTCCGGCCTGCCATCCATCCAAACCAGAAAGGGGCGATGATGGACGAAAACGCACAACGACAACTCCCCTCCTTCCGCTGGCCATCCCGACAGGGCTTCGACACACCCATTCGGGGTTAGCTTCCCTGGGAGCCGTGCTGCGCTCTACGGCAGTCCTTTTACTTTGGTTTTGATTTTGCAAAGGTAGCTATCGGCTGTCACAAATAGTGTGGTCCCATCCTCGCCGAACCCGCAATTGCTCGTTCGTTCGCCGGTGTTAATCCGACCGAGGAGTTTTGCCTCTTTACTAAAAATCCAAATACCTCCAGGTCCGCTCGCCCATAAGTTTCCCTGGGTGTCCACGGATAGTCCATCCGGCAATCCCGGCATCTTTCCAACTTCAGCAGTCGCATCATAGAACAACGTACCTTTGCTGAGGGTTCCATCTGCCGCTACCGCGAAGCTCATCCAGATCGCACTCTTAGGATCGCTTTGGGCGACGTATAGCGTTTTCTCGTCGGGCGAAAATCCGATCCCATTGGGTCGTTGCAATTCGGTTGTAAGCAGTGTCAACGATCCATCCTTCTTGGCAATTCGATAGACACCGAAGTGCTCCAATTCGCGACGTGGATCGTTTTCTCGCATCGGAAGGCCGTACGGAGGATCGGTAAAATAAATGTCGCCGTTGCTTTTTAGCACGCCATCATTCGGACTATTCAGTCGCTTGCCTTGATAATTGTCTGCCAAGGTGCGTTTTCCGCCGCCTGGCGTGAGCACACTAACGCGTCGATCTCCATGTTCACAGGAGACCAAGTTGCCATCGAGGTCTTTAAGCAAACCATTGCTACCTGGCTCGAGTCCATAATAGGTTACGCCGGTATATCCCGACGGATTCATGAATACCTGAATTCCGTCTTTGGCCGTCCATTTGAAAGTCGTGTTACGAGGAATGTCAGAGAACAGCAAATGACCGTTCCCTGCGTCCCCCATCCAGACTGGCCCCTCCGTCCAAGTAAAGCCATCGGCCAAGATTTCGAGCTTAGCATCTGTTGCCAGCAAGTTGTCAAGTTGGCTATCGAGTCGTTCGATTTTGCCAAGGGTCCGCTTAGGAGATTGCGCGAGAGTGGTCAAACTAGTACCTGCAAATGGGATGGAAAAAAAGAAGGAAGCTAGGATAGCAAATCGAGTACGCATGTTGGGCCATTCTTGTGAGATGGAAATGCCTGAACAAGCCGCAGAGCCCTATGGTTCCAACGGCAAAAAAACCAATATAACTTGTCCGGCGGGGCGATGTGAGATTGCCTTACCGCCGTTCACGTAGGTCAGCCTGTCCTCAGGTAGCGCAGCACGAATCAAATGTCTTCCGACAGCGGTAAATCCTCTAACGACTTTAGGCCTATGATTTCGAGAAAACGGTCCGTTGTGAAGTAGTGCGATTGATCGCCAGAAGCGCTCAGCGATGGACGTTTCTCGATTTTCAGCAGTCCCTTTCGGACTAGCATACCAAGCATGCTTGCCGCCGGTTGATTCCACTGTTTCTCCAGTTCTTCTCGCGTTGCTCCGGGTTGGTACGCGACTAGCGACAAGCAATCGATTGCCGACTGAGTCAGTTGTGTCTCTTTGATTTTGCCGTAAAACCGGTCTCGAACCAAATGCAGCTCCGGTACCAACTGCAGGCGGTAGCCGTCCGCCTCGCGCACGATCATCATGGCCCGATTGTGCGCCTGGTACAGGGCGTTGAGCGAATCGACCGCTGCATCGAGTTCGGCAGCTGAGATCCCACGAAACAATTCAAGTAAACTATCGACGGCCAAGGGACGATTGTTGCTGGTTCCAAGGAACAATATTGCCTCTAAAATGGTCTCATGCGTTGTAGGCACGCCGTCCGTCTCCGTGACGTCGGGGGCTTGAAGCATCTCTTCATGATCCACTTCGGAAAACACATTTTTGGAAAGCATGTTTTCCGCATTGATTGAGGATTCGCTTGTGAAGTTGCTTTTGACCGAAGCTTGTTCAATAGCTATTGCATAGGCGGAGCCAAGCTCCTCCAACGAGAAGCCTTCACTTGCGGCCACATCCGTATCGTCGGTCTGGATCGACTCAACACGCCTCACCCCTTTGCGTCCAAACATGAATTTTTCCCTAACTGTGTTATTTGCAATTGCCGCTATCGGAATGTTGATTCAACTATCGTCCATTGTTGCCGCCAAGTTCATACGCATCCAGCCACGTTGGGCCTCGCAGATAGAGTATGCCGTTGTGGAGAGCGGGGTGTGAGAATATTTCTCCCGGGCCCTCTAAGGCTTGGAATCGTCCAATTTCGGAAATGCCGTTGGATTGAATCTGTACGAGGATTTGCAATCCACTGCCAGTGCAAACCCATACGCGATCTTCGTCTACAATCAACGAGGAGTACTTTTGCAAAGCCACGTCAGAAAACCGAGCCACTTCTTTAAGCTGATCCTGTGGATCCAGTACCACTAAATCGCGATCGATTCCAGCTACCCATTTGCCAACGCGGACCGGCGAATGCGAATCACCGCTGAGTGCGTCAGAGCTCGCTTCGAGCTGAAGCGCGTAATCATAGTCTCCTTGAGCTGGCAACAGCGAGTAAACGCGTGCACCATTGTTTTCGGTGACCACAAAAATCTTGTCTTGAATGAGCACGGGGGTAGGAACGTTGAAGTCCTTAGGAAACTCGGGTTTCATTTCCC
>JANLUJ010000746.1:0-4716 GCA_031363425.1 Pirellula sp. | reverse complement strand
CGATTGAGGAGGGGCGGTCAACGTACTTGCATGGTGCTGATGAAATTGGTGATTCGTGGTGTCTAAAATCGGATCTTTGCCTAACATGCCAATCGTCCTAGCGGCTGGGGGGACTTGGAGAGAACGGATTTAACGGGGGATTTGAAACAGACGAAGCCAACGCCACGCTACCTGTTCGCGTCTAAGTACATTAACGCCGTTTGCCGATTGTGTATGTCCTGGTTTGGTTGTAGTCATGTCAAAGATGTGTAAAACCTGGTTTTGGCCATGCGTCAGAGGAAAACTCGTTGGTTCGTATTTCAATAAAGCGGTGAGACTAGAGTGTCAAACACAGAAAAAGTGCATCGACCAACCGACGTGGAAATGCCGCAGAGTCGCTGCAACGCGAAACTAGCACCCATTAGCTTTCAAAGGCTGATTTGGCTACTGAATTGGCTGGTAGATGTCGCTTCGAAATGAACGCACTTCGTCCAAGTTTCATGGAAAACAAGCGGGATAATCGTTGCATATAGTACTATCGGTTGGATAGACTGCTCAGCTTGCGAGATGCGTACCTGCATGTGTGGCAGGGGGCGTCCTGGGCGATGTGCTTCTTGATTTTTTGGGAGATGGGTTATGTTGAAGCGGTTTATGGTGATTGCGTTCGCCACAATGTTTTCGGCCGGGAATATTCGTGCGGACATTTTATTTTCCGAATCATTCACTTACGCGGATGGATTGCCTCCACCTCCATGGCAACTAATCAGCGGAGTGGGAGGTCAGTCGATTATCAACAATCAACTTGCGATTACTGCAAACCAAACACCCGGTGTAACTGGGGATTATTCAAGAGCATTCGCAGGTTCCATTTCGAGCGGAACCCTTTTCGCTGGCTACGATTTAACAATTACTGCTTCACCTACAGATTCGGGGGATAACTACTTCGCACACTTCTCGGGTGTGGCTGGACCCACTGGATCAACGTTTACAACCCGTGTATTTTTGAATTTGAACGCGGGAGTTACGCAAATTGCACTCTCCGAAGGAGCCACTCCAGCTGTTGTAACGGAAGCTACCCCCTTGACCTTGAATACAGTTCTTCGGGTGGTTCAAGGTTATGACTTTTCAACTGGTACCTCTACACTTTGGTTAAATCCGACAAGCGTCAGTTCTCCTGCCATATCGGACGCATCTGCTGTAAATCCAGCGAGCGTTAGTGCGTTTAACTTTCGAATAAACAACAACACAGACGGAAACAAGATTGTCGATAATCTCATGTTGGCAACGACTTTCAATGAAGCGTTGACTTTTACCGCAGTCCCGGAACCTAATTCCATCGCACTTGTCAGCACGATAGGTTTCACCGGTTTGTTGGCTGTCTCTCGTCGACGCAAAGCCAAGGCGATGGGTGCTTGATTTCGAGCCCTGTGGGATAGGCTTCCAGCCTGTCGATTCTGTTTTGACAGGCTGGAAGCCTAACCCACTTTTTTTCCGCTCGATGTTATGTCGCGCAGTTGCCGGTCACTTCAAAGCCCATGTCGGCGATCATCTCGTAATCTTCTTGCGGCGGTTGGCCTTGAGTGGTCAAGTAATCACCTACGAAGATGCTGTTCGCGACATACAGCCCAAGTGGTTGAAGTGTTCGCAAATGCCGCTCTCTGCCCCCAGCGATTCTAAGCTCGCTCGTTGGATTCACATACCGAAACATGCAGAGAGCTCGCAAACAATCTCTGGGATTCAAATATTCTTTTTGCTCAAGCGGCGTTCCATCGATCGAATGCAAAAAGTTTAATGGAATCGATTCCACGGACAACTCGCTAAGTTCAAATGCCATCTGCACTATGTCTTCGTGTTTTTCTCCCATTCCAATAATTCCGCCGCTGCAAAGCTCCATGCCGGCTTTGCGAACGTTCTTGAGTGTTTCAACCCGATCGTCGAAAGTGTGGGTTGTGCAGATTTCGGGGTAGAATTCGCGGCTGGTGTTTAGGTTGTGATTTACTTTGTCAACGCCCGCTGCCTTGAGGCGTTTCGCTTGGTCCTCGTCAAGCAAACCAAGACAGGCGCAAATGTTGAGTCCGTATTGTGCCTTGATCTGCGGAACAATCGTTTCGACTGCCTTCATTTCCCGTTCGTTCGGAGCCCGTCCACTGATGACAATGCAGTAGGTCTTGCTCTTGCGTTCGGCGGCAACCCGAGCTCCATCAAGCAGCTTTTCGCGGCTTAGGATGTTGTATTTCGGAATCGGAGCGTCCGATATCTTAGACTGGCTGCAGTAGTTGCAATCCTCGGGGCACAATCCACTCTTGGCATTCATCAAGAAATACAACTGTACCGTCTTGCCGAAATAGCGATGTCGAATCTTGAATGCACCCGCGATGAGATCAAGCAAATCGTCATCATTGGTTTTCAATATGGAAAGGGCTTGCTCCCGCGTAGTGGATTGGCCGTTGAGAACATCGGTTGCTAGGCATTGCCAAATGGAATTAGCGTTGCTGTTTAGGGTTGGTTCGAGGGCAGGTGAAAGCATGGTTAGATTGGGTAGTAGGAATTAATTGTTCTATAGATGGTACGCAGGAGCATTTTGATCCGATAATCCGATTTGCACTCCACCAGCACGCATTGCCGCTCGTACAGCGAGTGAGGATTGTACATCGAAAACCTATTCTGCCAAAGGGTTTACGTCCAACGGAATAATCGCTAGATGTTGTACCTTGGCTTATTTTATTGATTTGCTTGCATTGCGTAGTCGATAGCGATCGAACGCGTTCATTTTAGTTCGATACATCCACTCCGTGCAAAGAGACTTCATGGCTCATTCAAGCCCATACCTAGACGATGTGGAGGATTCACAGGACGAAGACCTCAAACTGATTTCTCGTCGTAAAAGTCCCAAGGATGGAGCTCAACCCCAATCTCCGCTGGAAACCTATCTCCGCGAGATCAACGAAATGAAATTGTTGACTGCCGAAGATGAGCAGATGCTCGCTAGGCAAATTGCGCAAGGCGACGCACAGGCGCGCGACCGAATGGTTCGCGCTAATCTTCGCCTTGTTGTAAATATCGCCAGAAGCTATGTCGGCAAAGGCCTCGCCCTCCAGGACTTGATCGAGGAAGGGAACCTTGGGTTGCTTCGAGCCGTCGAGGGATTTGATCCCGACATGGGAACACGCTTCAGTACCTACGCGAGTTATTGGATCAAGCAATCGATCAAACGGGCACTGATCAATTCGTCCAAGACGATTCGAATTCCAGCCTATATGGTGGAGTTATTGAGCAAGTGGCGACGGGCCACAGCTCGGCTGAACGATGAACTCGGCCGAATGCCGACTCAGGAGGAAATCGGACGTATTCTCGGACTTCCAAAGAAGAAACTTCCGATCATCAAGAAGGCGATTCAAGTCTATAATGCAACGCCTCAAAGCGATCAAACCGATTCCGGTTGGTCTCTCGGAGAGATGGTGATGGACGAGCGTGTTAAGAGTCCTGACGAAGCGATGATCGACCACGACGTACTCAAGACCGCGATCGAGTTGGTAGGAAAGTTGGATGCTCGTGAAGCGACGGTTTTGAAAATGCGTTTTGGACTGGATGACACACCTCCCCACACGCTTAAAGAAATTGGTGCCGAGCTTGGATTGACTCGTGAAAGAGTGCGACAAATTGAGACCGAAGCATTGGCTCGATTGCAGCACGCACTAAAAGACCCCAAAGAACGAATGGGACTCGCTTAACCCGCTATCAAACCACCATTGATAGGCACTGGCGGCAGCATTTGCTCGGCCCGCGCTTGAGGCGTGAGGGCCTCGAGCGGTTAAACACTTGCGTCAACCGATTGCAACTCGTTTAACCCGCGCAGCGGTGGGCGGATCAAGCAGCTTGGTTCTGGTGGACGTACTCGGAACAAGAGGATGTATAGAGCTGGCAAATTGATCAGAGTCAGAAATGTGGCAAGCGACAACCCACCCATAATCGCAATGGCCATTGGCCCCCAGAAGACGCTTCGAGTTAGTGGAATCATGGCTAGAATGGCTGTGGCCGCAGTCAGGATTACGGGCCTAGCCCGTCGAACGGACGACTCGATAACAGCATCCCATTCGCTCAGGCCGTTTTTTATGTCTTGTTCGATCTGGTCAACGAGGATGACTGAGTTACGCATGTCCATGCCCGCTAATGCGATAACCCCTAGCAGGGCTACGAAGCCAAATGGTGCGTTGAATAGATGAAGAAATGCGACGGCTCCTATCAAGCCGAGCGGCGCAATTCCAAAGATGAGAATCATCTTTTTGAAGCTGTGGACCTGCGACATGAGCAATGTCAACATGAGCAATATCATGAGCGGAAACAAAGAGAATAATGCCTTATTCGCTTTCTTGCTTTCCTCGATCGCGCCACCCGCCTCGATTCGGTAGCCTGGGGGCAATTTGGATCGGACTGTGGCAAGTGCCTTTTCGACCCTAGCGCTGATATCGGGAGCTTGCACGCCGTCGATGATATCGCACCGAACAGACAAAGATCGCTCTTGATTGCGACGCCATACTATAGGCTCTTCAAGACTCGCGCGGATTCTGCCAACTTGACTCAAGGGAACGGCTTTGCCTGTTTTAGTAAAGAGAGTCATGTCCGAAAATTGCTCTAAGTTTACGCGATCGGATTCAACGGCTCTAGCCACGATTGGAATGGCTTCGGTTCCTTCACGATACTGCGAGATCGTTGTTCCAGTTAGATGTGTTTGAAGAG
>JANLUJ010000731.1:0-1216 GCA_031363425.1 Pirellula sp. | reverse complement strand
GTGTAAATCCGATTAATGCCTACCGGCTTGCCGCGGGAATAGTGTTTGGGAGTGTAGAGCGACAGGAACGCAGCCTTACTAGGCCATTGAAACGCATCGACAAAAATTTTACAATCTGGATGGAAGAGTGAATCGTCTTGGACCGTCATTATGTAGTCGCTCGAGCTATTTTCTACACACCATCGACAAGCGTTCAACCAGTTATGCCAGATGCCTAACTTGACGGGATTCGAAATGGTTTGATAATCCGTTTCCGTAGATCCTGGCTCAGCGAATACTATTGGGGTCCATCCACAGGCTTCAATTGATGCAATACAATAGGCGAGAGTGCAGTCTTTTCGGGGTGCTGTCGTAACGGCGACCGTGATCGTTTTATTGCCGTGCGTATCACGAGGCGTACCGCTGGTTCGAAGAATGGAATTTTGTGGATCTTGGCAGAGTGTCGCATCCATCTGAGGATCGTTTCGATCTTCTGTTCGCATTTATCTGGCCCCCAGGCGTTCATCTTCTGTATTCGAGTTTGGCACTTGCATTTCCTCTTCTCAGGGGAATGGAACCATGAAAGAAGTTTCTTGAGTTCGGTTCCTGGCCCTTCCTGGTTCGCGCCGGTTCTTATGACTTGCATGAAGGGGCGCATTTCCACGAGTAGTCGTGCGGCCAACTCTGGATTGGTGTGCTGGATTTGATGGCGTGCGATACCAAGCGTAAGTAAGTTCCTTTGCTGAGGCTGTTCGCTCTCGGTGCAGTATTTACATGCATTCGCATCTGGTCGAACCGACTCACCCGCCATCCCCGAAGCAATGCCACAGGTTCCATCGTGATAATGTTTGCACTTCATGCGCATGTACTCGATACTAATACCCATTGAACGCCGTCGGAAACGTACTGGCATTCGCATTCGGTAAAGTCTGGATTGGTGCAAATCGCCAAAATTCCAACGCCTACCGGGGTCCCCGGTAAAAATACAGGGGTGGCAGCATTGCAACAATTACCCGGAGCGACCGAACTCGAACTGGAGGATGGAATGCTCGATGATGGAGCACTCGAAGACGGTACACTGGATGACGGCTTGGAACTAGAAGACGATGGGTTCGAGCTAGACGACGAAGGATTCGAGCTGCTTGACGAACTTGGATACGAGCTAGAGGAAGAACTAGGTCTCGATGAGCTCGATGAACTGGTAGTAGAGCAGCAGCATGTATGACCAGTCATGAAA
>JANLUJ010000710.1:0-4333 GCA_031363425.1 Pirellula sp. | reverse complement strand
ACGGCGTGCAACTCAGAACCTGAGTAGTAGGCAAAGCTATCGCGTCCAATAGCTCGAGACTCGCCTAGCAGTAGCTTCGATAGGTCTTTTCCATCGATCTTCAATTTTGGCAAAGGCGATTCAATTAATTTTGCCAATGTTGGAAGCAAATCCAGTCCAGTAACCAGGGCATCGCATATTCGATTCGATGGAATATGACCCGGCCATCGAGCAATAAAGGGAACACGCACGCCTCCCTCGAAAGCCGTTAACTTGCCTTCTCGAAAAGGGCTTGCGACGCCGGCATGAGCGCCATAGCTCAGAAACGGTCCGTTATCGGATAGGAATAGGACGATCGTGCTTTCATCGATCCCGTTGTCCTTAATCGCTCCAAGGATTTCGCCGACAGACCAGTCCAACTCTTCTACGACGTCACCATAGAGTCCCCGACAAGACTTACCAGCAAACGCAGAGGACACAGCAATAGGCACATGGGGCATAATATGTGGAACATAAAGAAAAAATGGTTCGGCCCTTTTCGCCGCGATGAACTTCACAGCCTTTTCCGTGAACAGTCGCGTGAAAGTAGACTGGTCTGGGTCAAGTGCAATAGTGCGTCCATTTTCAATGAGGGGTAACGACGGAATTCCACGAACGGAGGGGTGCAAGGGACCGTTGTCATTGGAGTAGGGCAATCCAAGCCACTCATCGAATCCATTTCGATTTGGATCAAATGCCGGTCGTGTGCCAAGGTGCCATTTTCCGAAACAAGCTGTTGCGAATCCTTTCGCTTTGCAGAGCTCTGGGAGCAACGTTTCATCTGTATGAATACCGTTGACGCTGGTGTGATTGAGGGCTCCAGCCATTCCGATTCGATTGGGGTAACAGCCGCTCAGCAAAGCTGCGCGCGAAGCGGTGCAAACGGCTTGAGCCACGTTGAAGTTCGTGAACCGCGTGCCTTCTCTTGCTAATCGGTCGAGGCTGGGTGTGCGAACGTCCTTGGCACCGTAGCAAGCCAAATCCGCGTAGCCCAAGTCGTCTGCAACAATCAGTACAATATTCGGCGGTCTATCCAAGGCAAACAATGCGGCAGACATGGCCCAAAGGTAGATAGTACAGAACGAAATCAGCGCGGTAGAATTCATTTGGATCGGCCGGATGGAAGGGAACGAAATGGGGGTATATGCCTTGTCGTTATTGGACTAGTATATCCCTTCCGCTCGATCCAAAATTGCGCAGTCTTAGGCGACCGGCAGTATTTTTGTTACCGTAGCATGGCCCCTTGGGCCGTGTTGCGACTAATTGAAAACACCTTACTTTTGTTTGGATAGACACAATGCGATCCTACCGTACCCTTGCAACGCTGATCGTTTTATCTCTAGCGCAATTGGAAATAGGGTCAGCCCTTGGTGAAAATCGAGACTATTTTGTTTTCTTAACGACCGGCAAATCGACTCAGGGGATTGCTGCAGAAGTTGTCCAGCAAAAGCAAAATGCTCACCTTGAGAACTTCGGTCGACTCGCGAAACTGGGATCGTTGACCACCGCCGGCCCTTGCGCCGATCCTGATAAAAAGACCCGCGGAATTGTCGTCATCCATGCTGATTCGATCGCCGACGCAGAGTCCAAATTTACGCCCGACCCCTACGTTTCCGAAGGTTTTATGAAGGCTGAACTACATGAATACCAAACTGTCGTTGGAAAGCTTCATCTGGTAACAGAGGTTATTTCCATGGAAGAGAGTGTGATCGCGATCGCAAGTCGCGGACCAAAGTGGACTGATAAGTCACAAGACGCAACGGTCGGCTCAGCCTATGCGCTCTTTGCTAAAAAGCAATTCGATGAGGGCAAGCTCGGATTTGCCGCTCAATTTCGCGGTAGTTCGAACAACGATTCAGGCAGGGTCGCCGTCATGATTTTTCGTGGCAAGGACGTGGCCTCAGTGAAGAAGTCTCTCGAAGCGAATGAACTCGTGCGCGATGGGTTGGTTGCTATACAAGCATTCCCGCAATACTTGGCTAAGGGTGCGATTGAGTAGCAACAAATCGCCAAGCGGATAGGTTCTGATTTAATAGTAGCAGGCACATTCCATGTGCCGTCCGCAATCTAAAAGTAGCATGGCCCCCTCGGCCGTGAGAAACTCGGGCCAGGGGCCCAAGCTACTGTAAATTGCCGCTCGCCTAATCGACGAAACAGAATTCGTTGGTGCTAAGTATCGCCTTGATGAAGTCAGTCCATGCAAGCGACGTATCATCGAGTGAGTCCTTGGTGTTGGATCGAAGATAGTTCGTGCTACGCACCAACTCGCCTTGGGTCGGATTCCTAAGCAGGATGGAATGAAAAATAGACTCAATGATTTGTTCCGTCCGTAGCTTATTACCCTCTACGACCTTAGGCTCGAGAGTTGCCTCCACTCCGACCCATCGCTTCGAGAACTCGGTCGCGTAGTGATCTATCATTGGGCTGTTCATCATGAATAGCCCTTGCTGAGGGACCGTCGTAGATAACCGATTAGGGACGTGAGCATCAGGTGATGCGAAATCAAAAGATCGAAAAACGCCAGGCAAATTTTGCCTGTCAATATAAGCGTACAAGGTTCGGCGGTTGGAAAACGGCGATTCAATCAGCTTGATGCTTGGACCGCCAACCGTTGGGTCTATTACTTGGCATGCCACTAATACCGCATCTCTCAACGATTCGAAATCGAGTCGTTTGCGATTGCCTCGCCACCAAAGAAGATTCTCTGGATCGCTCGCAAACGACGTAGGCTGATTGGCGCTAGAACGACGATAGCTGTTCGACATCAGGATCCGTTTGACCAATCGCTTGATACTGAAACCGTCCGTCACAAAATCCGCAGCG
Source organism: Pirellula sp. (assembly GCA_031363425.1). Classification (GTDB taxonomy): domain Bacteria; phylum Planctomycetota; class Planctomycetia; order Pirellulales; family Pirellulaceae; genus JBKCUI01. The sequence continues at coordinate 1,492 of JANLUJ010000710.1, read as the reverse complement.
AGGCGATCCAGAAGTTCGCGTTGGGGAGGCGAAGGACAGCGGATACCAAAATCACTAGGCGTATCGACCAATGGAACGCCTAGGAACCAACCCCAAATGCGATTGACAAATACGCGGGCCGTGAGCGGATTGTTTCTATCGGCGATGGCTTGGGCCATGTCCAATCGACCACTGCCGAATTCCATCGGCCGAGAAACCGTTGCCAAGAATTTAACGAATCTTTTTGGAACCGTTTCGCCGCGTTGGCCAGGCTGGCCTCGCTTCAAGATCACCGCCGGACGCAGGTTTTCACTATCGACAAGCCGCAACGGCCCCGGCTCATCTTTTGGTTCCTTGCTACTTACCATCGCTGCATGCATCGAATAGTAGTCACCCATTCCAATCGCATCGAATTTGTGGTCATGGCAGCGAGCACAAGCGACACTCAACCCCATAAAGCCCCGAGTGACAACATCAATGCGATCGTCCGCAATATCATTTTCGTTGTTCAAAAACCTGCGTCCCAAGGTGAGAAAGCCCATCGCATCAAGGTTCTTGCTCTCCGGCCCCGGATCCAAACGGTCTGCTGCAATTTGAAAACTTGCAAATTGATCGAATGGCAAATCGTGGTTAAATGAGTTGATCAGCCAATCGCGAAACCGCCAAGCATTTGCGTACTCTCGATCTTCCTGAAAGACGTATCCCTTGGTATCAGCGTACCGGGAAACGTCCATCCATCGGCGTGCCATTCGCTCGCCGAAATGAGGCGATGAGAGCAATTGATCGACCCACGCTTCGTAGTTCTCCATGGGCTCGTTGGCCCAGGCTTGATATTGCTCCCAGCTGGGTTGCAAACCCAGTAGATCGTAGTACAGCCGCCGTATGAGTTCGCGTTTTGAAGCAGAGGGATTTGGGACGATGCCGACCTCTTTTTGCCGTTTGGACAAGATCCAGTCGATAGGCTGCGAGTCCGTTAGGGAATGATCTTCCGTGTGGGAAATCGGAAGTGGCTGAAAGGACCAATGTTCAGCGGCAGCCCGTTCTCGCAATGCCATTGGCGACGGAGCGGCTAAGGCGCCATCGCGTGGATCCACCGCTCCCTGCACTATCCAATTTCGAATGTCGTCGAGGATGGGCTGCGGCAGTTTGCCCGAAGGAGGCATCTGCAATTCAGCAGCCTCGTACGAAATGGCTTTCAGAAGTAGGCTATCGGTCGGATTGTCCATCGAGATAGCAGAACCGCGCGATCCACCTTGATTCAGCCCGCTCGCAACATCGAGCCTTAGTTCGCCACCGACATCCGACGAGGTTGCAGCGTGGCATTCGTAACAGTGTTCGATGAGTATTGGTCGAATTTTTTTTTCGAAAAATTCAATCTTCGATTCATCCGCGTCAGACGCCGTCGACGCAAATCCACATCTGACTGCCATGACTGCCACGCAAAAAGCATATTGGGCCGTGAAACGTGTACAGCTTGAATTGCGAATCATAGGTCAAAGATTGGTCGACGGTG
>JANLUJ010000704.1:0-3734 GCA_031363425.1 Pirellula sp. | reverse complement strand
CGACGCGCAAGCTAGTGATTCCAGCTTCCAATTCACTAGCTCGCGCGTCGTGCTACTGGTATTTTTTAGCGATCGCCACAAAGCGGCAATACGAGTTTTACATACGTCCCATCACCGCATTTAGAATTGAGTTCAAGCGCCCCGTTCATTTGTTCGGCCAACCTTTTGCAAAGGCTCAACCCCAACCCGACGCCAGGTGACGAGTTGGCAGCCTCCTCGACTGTCTTGTGAAAGGGTCGAAACCAGTTGACCTGTTTCTGAAACCCAGGGCCAAAATCCTTTATGCCAATCGAAACGTCATGGGCAGTCATCTCGATAATCAATTGAATTCGTCGATCCGAAGAACTTGCAGCATACTTGCAAGCATTGTCCACCAGGTTCAAGAGGATTTGCTCGACAACCCCAGGGCTTGCCTGGACCAGCAAATGTCGATCTGGCGTTTCGAAAACCTCGAATTCCATTTGTGACATTGCCGCGCGTTGTTTGAGATACGGCAACGTATGATCCAACATGGACTCGACGGAAACCCGCTGCAACGGTTGGGGCGATCGACCTCGTTCCAACTTTGCATAGGTAAGGACATTTTCGACCAAGTGCTCCAATCGCAATGCCTCATGCCGCAAAGTACTGATGTATTGTTGCTGAACATTTGGATCGGGAACCATTCCTTGACTGAGCATTTCTGTATACATCAGGAATGTAGTCAATGGGGTGCGCAGTTCATGTGTCACGGCAGCGACGAAGGCCGAACGGCGCTCAGCCAATCGAATGCTCCCTAGAACTAGTCCAGCCGAAGCCACAAGAGCGCTGAGTATGCCTACCCAAGTCATCCCCAATAACCAACGCGTCGAAGAGGAGATGGCTACCGGCGGTTCGAGAAGACTTCCCGCATTCAATCTTGCTGGGATCGATGCTAAGAGGTTGGAGCCATCTTCCACCGCAACATTTTCGCAAATCTCAAGATCTGCATTCGGAAGCAGATCTTCCACTATTTTTTGCATAGACTTCCTAATTGCGTTCCAATCAAGCCAACAACCCTGCGCAACTTCATTGCCCTCCAAAGAAGCTTTTCGGACTAGTAGCAGTTCGCCATGGTGAGAAACGGGGATCATGGACATTGCGGACGGCTCATGAGGTCCAAAAAGTAATAGACTATTGTTCAGCAAACCATCGCTATTGGTTAGACGTTGACCAAACTCTACTTGGGACCGATTCATAGCGTTGTTCCAAATCGATGGCAGTGCAGCTTGAGTTTGAGACAGGAACGTTGACCTAGCGGTGGACACGGACGGTATGATCGCAAACAGACTATCTTTCGAAACCCGTTCTGCGAAGTCTTGAACCAAACGATCCGTATTCTCAATATGCGGAGATGGCAAAGTCGTGAGACCTCCGTCGGATGCAAACTGAAAGCACATTTTCACGTAGGGGGATGTGGACGGAAAAGAACTGGGACGAACCGACTCTTGGGCCAGAATAGGGGAAAGCGCGGAATCGATTCTCCAAAGCGCGAGCCGAGTATTTTCTTCGATTCCGGCACGTTGCATTGCCTCGGCCTCCGATCGTTCGAATCGAAGCACTTGATTGGTCATCCAAATCATGCCAGCGAGAACGCCTAGTGTCGCGATGCAAAAGGCAATACCAATGCGCCAGGGGTACGTCAGTTGTTTCAACCGCGCTATGCCGTCAATCATGTTGCACGTTCACTTCGGGTTCGATTCGAAACATGTAGCCTTTTCCACGGACGGTTAAAAGAATTTGAGGGTCGCTGCCGTCGTCCCGAAGTTTTTCGCGAAGCCGAGTCACGTGCATGTCGATGGTTCGAGTGGTGATGCCTTTAGGCGTCAGTCGCCAGACGCTTGAAAGAATTTCCTCGCGGCTGATCGCTCTGCCTCGATGCATTGCAAGATACTGCAATAATTCCACCTCGCGTTCCGAAAGAGACTCGCGCTGCCCGTCGGTTAATCGTACTTCGCGTCGCAGAAAATCAACGATACCCGCGGGAATGATTACAATGTCTGCAACGCTAGGGCGTTGAGGTGATCGCCGCAATACAGCTTCGACGCGGGCCAACAATTCTCGCACACTAAACGGTTTCACCACGTAGTCGTCGGCACCACCTTGAAGACCACGCACACGATCAGATTCGTCGCCGCGAGCGGTCAATACGATGATAGGCAAAGTGGGGCGCTCGCGCCGGACCTTTTGAAGGATGGAAAGGCCGTCACCGTCAGGTAGCACCCAATCCAAAAGCAGTAGGTCGATCTCACTGGTCAATGCCAACTGGAGGCCCGTTGAAGCAAGACCAGACTCCATCGGAGAATAGCCAGCGAACTGGAAGGAATCGACGATCCCGCGTCGTATCGCTGGATCATCCTCGATCGTCAGTATGCATTGTTTCATTAAGGAGTTCCATTGCAATGTCACCCTAGGCACGAGTGACCTACGGACGATTTTGTCGGCAGAAGTTCCTAGTGGCCATCAATTGGATGGGACATATCTATTGTACTCGTATTCGAGGATCGTCTCTTCACCCGGCTTGAGAGTAACTTGCCAATTGACGGTCGCGGACAATTCGACCAAACGAAGTTGATCGGAATTCATTTGTACCGTTCCTTTGGGAGTCGATTTAGTTGGCTTGCCGCGAATGGGTGCAGTTACCGAAAGTTCCGTATTTTGCGTGGCAAAGCTTTTGAGCTTGATTGTGCCACGCAAGGTAACGAGGTCTAGGAATTGATTCGAGCTCGGTTCGTGGGCCTTGAGTTTTCTACCTATTTCTTCTTCACTGATGTTATTGGCGACGTTGATTGCGCTGGTAATCTCGAAGGCTCCCATTCCGCCGACTGGCGTGTATTTCAATAGATCCTCGCTCAGTGGGTTGTCTCCTGATATCGCCAGGCATGGTCCAGTGGTCCATGGAGTTTCCGTGTCGTTGCGAAGGACGAGCTCATGTTGAAGTGAGCTAGGCAAATTCCATCGGTATTGATGCGTGTAGCGAATTTTATGCGAGAACAAAGTGACTGTAGCTCGCTCACCTTGCCGAACGGTGAGGTCTCGTTTGGTGTAGACGGTAAAATCGCCGGACGCAGCGTTGCCAAGAGCTGGTAGGCTGTTAAGAAGGTCGCTAAGTTCATTTCCGCCCGTTGGCCTTTGTCCGAACTGAAGGAGCCCATCGCTGTTCGAGGTTATGGAGTTGTTGGATATTGCAGCTCGATTTATGACTTGACTCATGACTTGCGATGGGACTCCGCCAACGGATAGGCTTGAACCGATTGCTCGGATGGCGCGACCAACCGCTAGAGGAGAAAGCAACTCGCTGTGAATAAAATGCGGAACGCCGACAACAAAATTCACATCGCAATGAACCAAGTCCTCGGCCTCATTCACGAGGGTTCCACGCAGCGTTAATTCTGCATTTTCCTCATCCAAAATCCTCAACGTGTATTCGGGAATCCAAGTTATGCCCTTGCGCATGTAGGCCATTCCGAGGTTGGCTGTCTTTACTGGTTTTTCTTGGTCATCGACGACATGAATGCGAAGTGGCAAGTTTAGAACACGAAGGCTCCTGATAGCTTGGATTGGGACAGCATGGTTTTGCGCAGGTTCTTCGATGACAGCAAACTCCGGGCTGAGCGATACGAGTTTACCGTTGACCGTGCGAACTTCATTTTTGTGACGATACTTCAACTCAACGAGCATTCCTTTGAGTTTGCCCAAACGATCGAGCTTCGCTT
>JANLUJ010000686.1:0-2049 GCA_031363425.1 Pirellula sp. | reverse complement strand
CACATGGCGAAATCGGATACCATGCTGTGCGAGTTGGAGATGATGCTGGCCAGCACACCATCATCTTCGGGATGATGGGCGAGACAATCGAACTCAGGGTGGCGGCTTCCAACCGAGATTGCTATGCCAGCGGTGCAATCGCTGCGGCGAAATTTTTGGTGGGCAAGCCTGTGCGGATGTACTCGATGATGGATGTGTTGGGGCTGTAAAAAAACAATGCTTAACCCTCACCCCCAGCCCCTCTCCCAAAAGGAGAGGGGAGCAAAAAACAGCGGCTGCTACGCATCTGTCGATGAAGAGGTGAGGCTTAACTGTTGCGACATGAGACAGCTGTTTGCCGGATTGAGGCATGACTTTGCCGTGGCAAAACAGCTTTGTTGCTCCCCTGTCCTCGCGGGAGAGGGGTTGAGGGCAGATACTAGTCATGGCTAGATGCGATCAAGGATATTTGTGCCGCGTGTGTGGTGAAGAGGTCGAGCATATCACTGACAGTCAGCTATACCTAAGCTTTGTGATCGGAGAGATCGATCCGGAGACCTTGCACGCGTCACCAGAGTGCCATTTACGATGCGCGCCAGCCTTTTCGCAGTTCATCGTTGACAAGCGATTTGAGGCTCCTCCGGCCATTGATGGAGCGTTCGCAAAAAGTCAGCTTGATCCTGTTTATGTCGAGCTGAGAACGAAGCTGATGTCGCGAGGTTACGAACGGCTTTGGGCCATCCGTGAGGAGCGCCGCAAGCCGTTGACTGTGATCGAATACCCTTTACCCGAGTTTGCGCAAAAATGGCGATGAAAAGTGTGGCTCGGCTCGCCGAGGTGGACGCACCCCGTAGGTCCGCCTGTCCTCAGACGGACGTCTTCGTCTCGGAGATACGAAGCTACAAAAAATCACAACTCCTTGCCGAGAAGACGCAAAAATGGCACGGAGTGCCGTTCTAAACTGGATTTATTCGCCGTCGTGCCACACTTTTGCTAGCTTTTTTCTTGATTTGTATGACTTCCCAGCTAGTATAAAGCGTGCTGTGTACAAGATAGTCATCATGAGTTGTTTTATTCAGGAGAAATCCGATGCTGTGGTCGAAGCGTAAAAACGTTCTTTTTGCATTGGTCGTGTGCCCATTGACCGGTAGTCTTGCGATCGCACAGTCTCCAGGATCAGCCCTGACTGAAACCAATTTGGTTACTTCCAGGGCAACAGTCTCCTCGCAAACAAACGATCTATTTGTGAAACAGTGGGTTCACGTTGATGAGGCAGGTTCGATTAGTGGATCGGTTGCCACGTTGGTAGGGCAAGATAGTCTTTCGCTCGCAAAGATGAAGGTAACGCTGAGCCAAGGCGGTACGGTTATGCTGACGGACGAAACGGACGTTGAAGGGGAGTTCTTGATCGAGAAGGTAAGTCCTGGACTTTATACTTTGACTGCAGAGGGCGGTGGGTCTATGGCTATGTTCTCCCTGGTGGTTCTAAATGGAATCGAAGGCAGACTTCTTCCTAGCAAAGTGGATATTCGCGTGATGCCAACCAGCGTTCGCGTTTCTGAGATTATTCAAGGACAATCTATTCCAAAAACAACGGCAACGGCATCCGCGATAAACGTAGATCCGCTCGGCAACAATCGAAAGTTTTCTGAAACTCATCGGGTAATGCTGGATGGTCAAGGCACCTTGTCCGGACGGCTTGGAAAAGCTGCGTCCGCGGTCGACATGAGTAAGATGACTGTGTTTATTATGAAGGATGGTCAAGAAATCAAGCGAGCAAAGGTTGCGATGGATGGCAGCTTCTCCGTTCCTGAGTTGTCACCCTCGTGCTACGGCTTGGTTGCGGCAGGTGACCAGGGAGTTGCGGCGACAGGATTTTGCGCGGTCAATCGAAGTGTTGCGAACATGAACACCAATAAGGTGCATTTCGTGGCCCAGAGCAATCAACTCCCCTCAAGCCTTAACATCGAGGTTTGCGATCAACCAGCGACCTTTGTGCCGACGAACAACGCTGTTGTTGTGGCTGACACCTCGGTAGCCTCTCCCATTGGAATGGCACCTGGTTTCGGT
>JANLUJ010000681.1:0-6435 GCA_031363425.1 Pirellula sp. | reverse complement strand
CCAGATGGTGGCGTTCGCCGAGAAGTATCAAAAATTGCAATCTTCATTCCTCCGGTAGCATGGTCGCCTGGAGACTGCCGCTCGCCTTACTGAATAGGTATTCAGAACAGACAAAAAAAAGATCGGCACCGAGCCGATCTTTTTTGCCTTACTAAATCCTATGGATCCATTTTTCTTACTACGGAAAAAGAGCTTTTTTCGACGGCTGGTCTTCAACGCACATCATGCCGCCGCCCATGCCACCCATTCCGCCGCCCATTCCACCCATGCCACCACCCATGCCGCCACCACCCATGCCGCCGCCCATGCCACCGCCCATTCCACCACCCATGCCACCACCCATGCCACCACCCATTCCACCACCCATTCCACCACCACCCATTCGGATAATTGGAACAACCAAGTCGCCGACGGGATAAACTCGAACAACGTTGGCCGAAGTCTTCTTACTGGTAATCCTCATGACTTCGTCTTCAATGACGTAAGTCAATTGCAATGGTTCTAAGATTAACTTAAGTGCCGATCGGAAGGAGACCTGTGGAAGCTCGAGCGTGATCGGCTCGTCCAAGGTGATGCTTACTTCCTCAAGAGCCTTTTCGTCGATAATAATGGGGATGTCGTATTGAGCCTTGAGGATTTTCATTACCGCTGCCAACGGAGTCCCGTTGAAATTTACTTCACCCCGTTCGTTGAGCGCTCGGTAAATCTTCCTTTCGGATTCTTTCCCACCAGACAAATCGATCGAACCATATCGCTCGAGACGGCGGGCGCTCAAAGCTTGCCATACGTCGGCAGGTGGGTATCGAATAGGTGGGTCATCTACAAATGGAATCAAGAGCGTCTCATTGATGTAAAGTGAATCCACAAAAGCCCTGCTCCTTTTGTTGACGACGTCCTTAACCAACTGTTGATTGGAGGCCATGTTGGATTCGATGTTGGTCACAATATCAATTGTCGAATTGCGATCGATCGCTGTTATCTGAGGGGCAATCTCATTGTTCGCAGAGGAAAACAGCTGTTGAGCCATGAGCGAATTATACCGCTCCACCAACTGCTGAACGGTGGCAGTACGACGCTCTGACTCGGCAATCAATCGCTTGGAAGCTGATTGACTTGATTGAACGGCTTCCGTTCTCGATAGTTGCTCTTTAAGATTCACTTCGGATCGAGCTGCGGCTTGAATCGCGGAAGAAACCTGGGACTCGAGACGGGTTCTCCCCGAGGGATCCAATTCTGTCGCTCGTCGAATCTGATCCTGGAGAGCCTTGAGCGAAAGCTTGGTTGCAGATGGATCGCGACTTTTGCGAGCTTGAGTCAATTCATTTTTGACCTGCGATTCCAGTTGTTGGGCTGCAACTCGCCGCATGCCTTCGTCCTCAGCTAGTAAATCGCTGGCATCGGTTAGTTCGCTTAGTCCTCCGAACGGATCATCCGTTGGCGATTGGGCGGAATGGCTTACCCCAATCAGCAAACCAAAACCCAGTAAACAAGAAAACAGACAAGTTCGTTTCCAGCTTGGGCAAACGAAAACGGAACGAGAGTTAGCAACAAGGCAACGGATCAGCATGATGGTCCTAATCGGCTCGATCGAGTATGAGGACCAAAGACGCAACGTAATCCGTTACGAATTTCGATAGTGGCTATTCACTTTGCGATTTCCCCAGAAGCAATTGGTATGGAGCATAACCGATAGCGGATGATTCACATCCGATAAACCTCGAAGAAAGACAAACTTAGGACCGACCGGCCGATATATATCCCCAATTCGCGAATCTCCTGACAATATAGATTTGCATCTAGGAACCACGTGCTTGAAATATTCTCGTTGCACATGATGAATTTTTGTTTTCGAGCAATAAGCTGCTTTGTTTAATAAATCGCCTTGATTATCGCAACAAAACGCATATTCCCGATCGCTATCCCACCAATGCGGTTGCAATCCCTTGACCGTCTACCTGCCAAGGCACCCAAACCAGTGCGATCAATTTTGTCTTCGTATCGGCTTTTCGAATCGGAATATCGATCGCGTCCAGGGTTAAGTTCTCGACTGAGAACTGGCCTGTAACCGTTTCGACCTCTTCGTGGCATTGACGCTCCAACTCATCTTTGGCAGCCACCAATTCTTCATAGGTTTCTTGCGCTCGCATAACATCACCTTGCTGCGCCGTCACTTTACCCAGACCTTTAACGGCGCTCGCAGCCTTGGACACATTGCTCTGACTTGCAATTTTGTTTCCCAACAACGCGCCTAATATGGTGGTTCCGATGTTAAAAATGCCCTCGTATTGCTTGGCCTTTGCGTCTTGTTTTTCTTTTTCCAGTCGTTGTTGTGCGGCCAATATGCGAGATTGAAACGAACGTATTTTTTCTCCGAATTTTGATTTCAGTTTTTCAACCGCTTCGTCGCGTGCCTCCTTCGCCGCATGCGAGAGTTCGATCCGCGCATCTGTTTCGCTCATCCCCGGTGAAGTCGTTTGTTTTATTGCTTTGCAAGTATAGACAGTGCATTGCACATGCCGAAAAAAGTAGTCTTTGATCGACTTTTCCCAAAGCGAATAATTCTTGGCCGATGACAATGCCGCCGGCAACTCCGCGAATACATAGCCGTCTTCAGGCTGATTGCTAAGTTGCAATACGTCCGGCTCAACCTTGTTCGCATTTTCCCAAAGTGGTTCAGGGACTTCGTCTTGGATGTCTACCATGTACTGAACATCTTCCCAGTGATCGACTCCGGCCGCAGATTTAACAAAATGAATGCTCGACTGACTGAGAATGGCTGGACGGTAAACCGTTTTACTCTTGCCGCCGGCGATTTTAGTCGGGATTAGAAACTTTTCTGTAATTTCAGATGGAATGATAGGCCGAGCTCCCGAGCCCCTAGCCGATCCGCTGGAACCGGAACCAACCGATCGCGACTGGCCGGTCTGTTGCGCGGATTTTTTTTTCTCCAACATCAGTTTAGAGATTTGATCACGGGACAATGGCCCACGCAAAAACGATAGAGCCCACCTCGATTGAAAAATGGTTGGACCATCGTCATGGACGTTATTCATTAAGAAAACCCGATTACCAAGAGCCGATAGCGAACGCTCCATGGCCGGTCGGTCGAACGCACTACCCTGCTGCATCGAGGCCCCCTCGAGCCCGTCCAAAACGCGATCTTTGTCCCGTTGCGTTTGCAAACGCCCCAAGAACCACGTGCCCATATTCGATAGGCCTTTGTAGTCTAGATCGACTGGGTTCTGGGTTGCCAAAACGATTCCAAGTCCAAACGCGCGGGCTTGCTTTAGCAACGTCAGCATCGGTGGTTTAGACGGCGGCTTGGCAGACGGAGGAAAATAACCATAGACCTCATCCATATAAAACAGTGCTCGCAATGAGCCGGTGCCTGGTTGGGATCGCATCCAGGCAAGCAATTCGCCGAGAAAGATCGTTACGAAAAACATTCGTTCCGAGTCATTCAAGTGAGCGATGGAAATGATCGACAAACGAGGCCTGCCTTCGGAGGTGTAAAGCAAACCTTTGATGTCCAGAGGCTGGCCTTCAAGCCAGCCCGCAAACGAAGGAGAGGCGAGCAAATTGTTTAGGCTCATCGAAAGCTTGGCGCGATCCGCTGGCGAATAGAACGAGTCTAAGTCGATCACCCCGATCTTTTTGATGGGTGGCGATTGTATTTGTCGTATCAGATCTTCAAGACTAAGGTTGTTTCCGTTTTTCCAAGCTTGATCAAAAATGTTGGAGAGCAGGATGTGCTCGCGGCTGGTCAAAGGGTCCGCATCGATTCCAAGCAGGGTCAGCAACCCAGACGACGCCGACGCTACTTTTTCTCGCATCGTCTCAGCATCTTCGCGAACAGCCGGCGGAGGCGCATCAAAGCTCTTGAGCACCGTCATCGGTACGCCGATATTGCTGCCAGGAGTATAAATCGTGATGTCCACCGAGTCGCGGTAGCGCTGAATTCGTTCCGGTGCTTGATGCCAATCACTAAGCCCTTTTCGCCATCGATTGGCCGTCTCTGACGCGAGTTCCTCTAACGGCTTTCCTTGACGAGTGGCCTCCGCTGGCTCAATCCATTCTTGAAAATCGGAAGGAGCCAAATTAGGAAAGGCCAGAAGCAAATTCCCTAAGTCCCCTTTTGGGTCGATGCAAATGGCCGGCACACCATCGATGGCCGCCTCCTCCAATAAACTCAGACACAATCCAGTCTTGCCACTCCCGGTCATCCCAACGCAAAGCGCATGTGTTACTAGATCCTTCGAATCATAGTTGACCAATTCATCGAGAAGTTTTCGCCCCCCTAGATCGTACTTCTTTCCCAAATAGAAACTACCGAGCTTTTCATAGTCTTGAACTGTAGGCATGCTTATTCTTCCGCTACGTTTACGTAAACTTTCAATGCTGTATTGTCTTCGACAAGCAGTCTCATCATTTCTTTATAGCCGGACAATCCATTGACCGGACTGGTCAGGATTTTGTGAAGGACGCCTGGAAACATAACTTCGCCAAGTGCTAGGTCCTTGATTCCTGCTTCGAAGTGCTCTCGATTGGCGTTGACGCTCCCAACGAGTAGCTTGTTACCCAACACCCACTCGATGTTGATCTTATCTGATGGAACAGTCGTCAACTCTTTGCCACCCGTTATGCTCGTCCACACCAAAACACCGTTATGTCCTAGAGCTTCCATCGCATTGAAGGCAATGGATGACGAACCTGTGGCATCAATAATCAAATCCGCTTTTCCAACCTTCATTGCAAGCTGTTCAAGGGGCATTTCGCAGGTTGCGACATAGTTCGCTTCCATCCCTTCCACAATCGAACTTTTGAGATGAGGTCCGGCAGCTCTGGCGAGCGTGAACACCTCAAGTCCCTTCAATCGCAAAATAAGTGTAGAAAGCAATCCTATCTGCCCAGCCCCAAGTACAAATGCTCGTTTCGGACTCCAAACTTTCATTCGGCGTTGAGCTTCGAAAGCCTGATGAATAGCTTTCGCGGCACAGCTCATTGGCTCCATAAGAACATGTAAATTCTTGAGTCCTTTGGGAACCCGGACAATATAGTCCTCATGATCGACGAAGTACTCGGTTAGATATCCATGCAATAGATTAATGCCACGTTCATAATACGTTTCTTCACTCGTCATGTCATAGGTACCGATCTTGTCATAGATCGAGCCACCTGGCCGTCGAACCGTGGCAGTTACATAGTCGCCCACCTTGATGTTGCGAACATTGGATCCGATCGCCTTGACAATGCCAAATGACTCATGTCCCAGAACAAGGAAATCATCGCCAGGTGGTGGGTTTCCATACAGGGCGTCGTTGATTTCACGATCGGTTGCATCCACACCGACCTTGAGAACCTTGACCAATATCCCTTTGCCGTCCGGGATCCTGTCGATCGACGGCATGGGAATATCTCGTTCGTGAACACTGTTGGGAGTACCTGGCCGAACGGCTATTGCTTTCATAACACTCAACTGTTGCGATTGTGGGGGACATTGACCGGTCAAAACCGACGAATTGTACTCCCACAAGGACGTTTGTCACAGACAGGGCGAAACGCGGGATAGGCTTCCAGTCGGCTGGAAAACTATGCCGCGATACTAGCCAGAATTCATACTTCACCCATAAAATGTAGGCGTCGTCCTTGCTGTTCTCAAATCACATACCACTTCAGGAGTCCCATGTGAATATTGTTGGTCGCATTCATTCAGAATCCGAAACGCGAACGGTTTTGGAAAATGTCGCGTGGGATACGTACTCGGCACTCGCGGATCAACGTCGCGGCAGTGTTCCTCGTATGACTTACGATAACGGAGTATTGGAATTGATGTCCCCTAAGCGAGAACACGAAAACATCGGACGCCTGATCGGTCGGATGGTCGAGACCTACTCCGAGCGAAAAGACATTGAAATCATCAGTGTCGCGTCCGTTACGGTAAAGCGATCCGATTTAAGCAAAGCCTTCGAACCTGACGAATCCTACTACATAACACACGCAACCCAATTTTTATCAAAGATAGAGCTCGATTTTGGAGTCGATCCGCCCCCCGATTTGGTAATCGAAATAGAACTCACTTCCTCCGCGATCAAGAAGATGCAATTATTTGCGGCAATGCAAATCCTCGAAGTGTGGAGGCATGACAGTGAGTCGCTCCAAATGTATCGTTGGGAAGACGGAACCTACCATTTGATCGAATCCAGCTTTGGGTGACCGGAGCGAGGAGAGTGACGTTTATCTTGTCGATGACTTTGGAATCGAAATGTGCTCAGGAAAGTGCGAGGAGATTCCTTGTGCGACTTGATCCTTAAATGGATCGTCGACAATAGCCGGTGGTAAGCGAAGCGCCACCACCGGCCCCCAGGCAGTCTCAACCATATGATCCCGACGGGATCAAAGAACGAAATTCGAACGACTTGCTGTGATCCCTTCAGG
>JANLUJ010000607.1:0-2557 GCA_031363425.1 Pirellula sp. | reverse complement strand
TAGCGCCTCAGGCTCAAATTTATGGAAATGGTATTTTGCAAACTGCCGATCGAAGTAGTGCCGCTGTCGCAATCAGATCTGAACGTCAACATTTCGCCACCTTGTGCGGCAACGAGGTTGGAAACGCTGGGCGGGAACAGCTGGGGCAACGGTTCTACGTTGGCCTTCGCACCCTTATCGAGAAAGACCACTCGAGGCACGCGACGTCCGCTTGAAGGCGGTTTCTAGCCGCTGAAGCTGCTCGTTCAGCGTTGAGAGACTGGCTTCCCAGCCCTCGTGTGCACGTAAGTGTTCGTCTCCTAATTGCTCCCAACGAGAATTGATGTTTAGCAACTCGTCGTTGAGTAGCTCGGTGCCTCGAATAGACGCTTGGGCTCGTTTTTTTTCTGAGTCCAAGGCGTATCCAGGCCTAAGAATGGCTTCCAGCGCGTTGATGCTGGCGTTTTCGACGTCGATCAGAAGTTCGTTCTGATGGCTTCCATCAGCAAGAATCTTTCCCATCAATTTGGCAATGACGATTGCCTTTTCACCCGACAGAGTATTCTTGTCAACAAGCGATTCGGTAGTTGAAAACTCAAAGCAACTTTGAATTGGCATCGAGACGGTGGCCGCCCAGCCTTGATTCGCGTGCTGTATCGTTGTTAGTCCTTTGCTCAGTCCATTTACTTTTCGCTCGAGCGCGACTTGGATTTGAGTGGCTTCCGACTGAGGTATGTCCACCATTTGGGCTGTACAGACCAACCAAGGTACTTCGTCCTTGACTCCCTCTCGATTTAACTTCAACGCGATTGCAGGCTTCTCTCGTTCTGTAAAATTGCGACTGGACAAGTTCCAGAATTGGAGTACGAATGCTGAGGTCGAAACATTCGAATCCATTGAATCATTCGGAAACTGGACGTCTCCATTGACCTTGCCTGCAACGCATCGCGTAAAGCCAACCGGGAGGTTAAATAGGTTCTCCGAATTGGAAAGTCGGGAAACTTGCTTCTCTTGGTCCATGAGCATGTTTTGCTTTGCAATCGGGCTTTGCAATGCTGTGAGGCATGTCAAAGCTGTATGGACAATCGAACGGTTCCTATTCCACTCCCGGGCAACGACAAATTTCGCAAGCTGAATCGAGTCGTTGTGCGTATTCATCACATCCAGATCTTTTGCGCTGCCTAAGATCTTTACAAAGTTCTTCTGCGCAGAGTTCTTCATCGAAATCAATACTTTGTCGTTTTCCTTTCTCGCGAGTCGATCTTCGGCCATTAATTGCTTGATCACAGCAAGTTCCTTCTTCGCGTCGTCCGCAATGGAGGTCTGCCTCAAAATATTAAAGGAACCATCGCTGGGCACTGCTTTTGTTACCCGTTCCGATATAGACCTAATCCGGGACGCAACGTCGAGTTGGACACGACTTTGCTTCGAAGCTTCTTCAACGACTTTCAGCTTTATTGGCTGAATGACTGAGTCCACACTACTAGCCAATGTCGTATTTGGGTCAGGCTTTTCATGCACACTTGGGGCTTCGATTTCAGCTGCAGATGGAATAACATCGCGGCTTGGCTCTGCAATTTTCCAATGTACATCTGACGCCAACAACCTTTCAATTTTCAGATTTCGAAAGAGCATGCTGTTCCAACTAAATTTCAGCGCCGCATGATCGATGTGGCTCACTTGCTTCGTACCGGCCGTATGGATTTCGATGTCACGGAACGCGATGGTGCTATCCAAAAAGGAGATCTTCGACGAACCAATTTCAACTCTTCCCCCAAGTATTTCGGAAAGTCGAGCCTGCATTCGTACTCGCATAACGGGTTGAAAGCAACATACCCCGCCCGCAACGGTCAGAGTCGCGACTAGTATTCGTCGACGAATCGTCATGCAGTTTTCTCCGAGGACTTTCGAACACTCTCTCTCGCACCATTGATATGCCAAAGGAGATATCGCAGAGACTCGTCGCGGTTGTTAGCTTGGCTCGACGCGTGGCTCGAGTCAAAAGCAATGGATTGGCCAACTGTGACAGCTTTGTTCGATGCGTTCGAATTGTTCGCAACATCCTTAGAAGTCTTGGTCGCTGTGTTTGCAACGGGCATAAATGTTCCTGTTGTTTGAGAATCGGCACCGGAGTCTTGTTCAGTATTTGTTGAAACTCTCGGCAAGCTGATAGGGCGGCGATAACGTACTACTTCAATGACGGTCTCTCGAAGTATCGTGTCATTTCCATCCGAAACGACTTCGCCAGTGAAAATGGTTGGCATGGTTCGTTGTTTGATTTTGCGCTCGACTCGCTGGTAAGAAGCTCCATTCGACTTGGTAAGTTCCGTTTCAGGCTGCACTCTTGCCAGAGTGGCATTGGCGATGCTACCGACCGCATCTGGGTGCGTAACTGGACTTCGATTGGTACTAGCCTCGACATCGATCTCTCCTGAAATCAGTTTCAGAGAGGGTGTCGGTTTCTCTTGTCGATTCTTGGACTGGTCGGCTACCAACTTTCGATACTGGATTGCATCGTTTGCGACTTGTTCTAGGGCAATACTTTCCAGTCGCTGCATTGCCTTGGCAAATGACCACC
>JANLUJ010000606.1:0-3016 GCA_031363425.1 Pirellula sp. | reverse complement strand
ATCCAGCTAAATCTTTATCTGCGGCCTGGCGTTGCAGTTGTGGGGTCGTCGGGCCAAGAGTGTTTAGGGTAACGACGCTTCAATTCCTTTTTTACGATCGGGTATCCGTTGGCCCAAAAGGAAGCGAGGTCGTCCGTTATTTGTTGTGGTCGCATGTTCGGCGAAAGCAAATGCAATAAGATCGGCACTCGTCCCATGGCGATTCGTGGCGTGGCCTTCATCGAAAAAACTTCTTGAATCTTCACAGCCATCGTTGGGGGTTTTCCAATGGAGTATTGGATTTTGATCCAACTGCCGCTGGGTACCTGAATTTTTGCGGGCGCTTCTTTTTCAATCGCTTGCCATTGGACGCTATTGAAACGCGATTGAATCCAGTCGATCCATGGGGCTTCCCGGAGTTCTACCAACGATCGCTTATTGCGGCTTAAGTCCTTGGCTACGTCTTGAAGAAATGCCTCATCCAATTCGGGCAATTCCAAAGTCGGGAGCCAACTCCGAAGGCAGTTGACGCGTTCCACGAGTCCTTGAACGCGGTCATCATCCACTGGAAACACTTGTTCCCAGTTTTTGATTGCTGCTTGCCAAAGGATAACAGCGCATTGTTCGGCATCTGCAATGGTAGTCGGGGTTTCATTGAGAACCAGATCGAGCCACGTTACCTGTCGTCGTGCTACGACCTGTCTCTGACTCGGATGGAAGAAAAGTTCGTCCCGAGTAAGGATTTGATCCTTCGGAAGCCATTCGAAATCGACACGACTCGCTTGCCTGACCACTGCATCACCAGCTCCAGCGTCAACATCAATGCACAAGAACAGTTCTGCTTCGGTGACGCCGCTCTGCGGAGAAAGCACAACACCCTTGCCACCGACCATCAGTCCGTGAGCCTTTCCAATCGCTCGGCGTTTTGCAAGTCGGTCGGGATAAGCCGCTAACAAGGCATTCATCATTGACTCAGGCTCGGAACAGCGTTGTCGTTCTCGCAAGACGCTCGAGCCCTTAAGGCTGGCAATGCATTGTTCCTGTAGCTGTTGAGCGGCGTTGACGATCGAACGAACGCCATTGCGATTTAGCGTCCCAAAGGGTGTATCGCTGTCGTGCCCAGACAAATAGTTTTCCAGGGCCACAAGTCGCTCGATGCAATCGCTGTCCCATCGTCGAACCGCTCGTGTTTGCACCGAACGGTTTTGCGTGAACGGATCCCGTTCCGAAAGCAATGCCGAAAGCAAACAGGTTCGCTCTAAACAACCCGTTTCAAATCCCGCAATCACCATGCGTGCAAGCCGCGGATGGGTCGGCAAACGAGACATGGCCTTGCCGATGTCTGTGACTCTGCCCCAACCAATCGCACCCAATTGTTCAAGGAGGCTACGCGCTCTAGCAACCGAGTCAGGTCGAGGTTGTTCGAGCCAAGGAAAATCATCGCTTTCCCCTTCTCCCCAGGCATATAGCTGCAGTATCGCGGAAACGATATCCACTCGCCGAATTTCGGGTTCCAAAAATGCAGCTCGGGCGCGTTCCGAAGCTTCGGTCCACAGTCGGAAACAAATACCTGGTGCAACGCGGCCCGCGCGACCGGTCCGTTGCGTCGCCGAAGCCTGGCTAATATTCTCCAGTGAGAGGCGATCGAGTCCGACATCGGATGAAAACCGCATGACACGAGCCAATCCACTGTCGACAACGATTCGGATCCCTTCGATAGTTAAGGAAGTTTCGGCAACGTTCGTCGCCAGAACAATCCTACGAATGCTTCCTTGTTGGATCGCCTTGGACTGCTCATCGAGTTGCATCGCACCGAAAAGTTGCACTACCTCGCACTCTCGGCCCAAGCGCGTTTGAACAAGCAAATCAAAGCATCTCTGGATCTCGCCCATGCCGGGAAGAAATGCCAGAATATCCCCTTCATGTTTTTCTGCTGCATCACGAATCGTTCGGACCATTCGATCCACAATGTTCTCATCGATAATCGAATGACAATAGCGGATGGAAACCGGGAAATTCGGTGATGCTACGCGCACGATTTTTGCGCCACCGAGCTGCGACTGGATCAGACTTGAGTCCAACGTAGCTGACATGATAACGATCCTCAAGTCATCTCGTAGCTCAAGCTGAACGCGTCTCAACATCCCCAACAACAAATCCGAGTCCAAGGAGCGCTCGTGAAACTCATCCAGCACTACAACATTGGTATCCAATAATGCTGCGTCGTCTTGCAGTTTCCGGAGCAAGACCCCTTCTGTTGCAACGATGAGATGCGTGTCCTTCGAAACCCGCGAATCGAAACGCACTTGATAGCCAATTCGAGCCCCAACGCGGCTACCGTGTTCCAATGCGATTCGTTCAGCGACGGATTTCGCTGCTATGCGCCTCGGTTGAAGCAAGTAGATCTTCTTTCCAAACGTAGAGAGCATCGCCATGAGCCCTGGAGCGACGCGCGTCGTTTTGCCCGAGCCGGGCGGGGCTTCGACAATGGTTATCGGATGGCCTTGAACCAACTCGCAAATGGTTGACAAGTGGCTGTCGATCGGCAGCGGCTTATGCATAACCGTACTTGGCCGCGTAATCCTGCCATGCAGTCATGATTTCGGATTCTTCTCCTGGAATGGAACCAAATCGATTGGTCTTATATTCCTTTTCCTGCATGGTCCGATTTTGAAGCAACGGCTCAATTATTTCGAAGTCTTTCAATTGGAGTTGCTGGTAAATTTGCTTGCAAACACGAACGGGGTCTTTTGCCAAGTCTTCATAACGAACGTCGATTAGCTGTTGTTCGCTTAAGCCAACCCTGTCTTTTTCAAACGATGTGTACATGGTGGGCAGCGATCCTAACACGAATTCCTTTAGCTTCTTCTGGTAGTCACCGACCTGAATCGATTGAACTTGATCGAGTGAGTTCCACATTTTCATAGTCGATGGAAAAAGTTTTCGAGGGTCACGCACAATGTGAACAAACTTGGCGTCAGGGTACATCGATTTGAGAATGCCAAGTCTCCCCGTGTGCGGTGGGCTTTTCAAAATC
>JANLUJ010000605.1:0-2191 GCA_031363425.1 Pirellula sp. | reverse complement strand
CTTGGCGGAAGTCGTTTTCCCAGCTCTTGAATTGCTCTGGTCCATTCTGCCGAACAAGCATGAACTGCATTAGGCCTCGGTGACCTTTTTCGGCAAAACCATCAATGTAAATGTGATGCTTTCGGTGGAAGTGCCACCACGGTGGAGCATCCATGTCGTGGTGGACCATCTCGGCAGGTGAACGATCGACATGTACGTTGAGGTCTTTGTCTCTAAAATTCATCAACGCCACACCAAACATGACTGCATTGCTGGAGCCCACCGTCTTTCCAAGTGGCATGAACACGGAACCAATATCCATATTCCCCAGAGGCATTTTGAAAGACAGTTTGATTTTCCGAACCTGCTCGGTAAGCGTCTCTAGTGCGTAAGTTGTATTGGGAGCACCAGGGTAAGTTGCACCGAAGAGATTGCCGCCATGGCAAGAAAAGCAGTTCATCACGTACTGCTTGTCTTTTGACACAACGTACTGAAGCGGTTTAGTCGGATCGTCAGGCCGCGGTGAAAGTCCATAAGCGGTCCACGTGTCGATACGGGATTTTGATCGTAAAGGTGCGTCCGACAGACTCCATGCATGGTCCAGCCCATCCAGTTTCGCTAGAACAGCATCATCGAAGTCAGCGGGGAGATAAGTTTTTTCAACCAAATTGTAATAACCAGCTTTGGCATCACCGGACATGCTATCCCAAAGCGATTGATATTGCTTTTGCAAACTATCGCGGATCTGCAAGGCATCGTTACGGCTTGCCAGGCTCGGTTCATCCGCAAGCGTAGCGACTGCCGGCAATAATACGAACCATGCGATCAGCAAGTTTTGAAAAATATGGAACATCAGTGAGTACGCGATTGAAATAGGAAATCCTCGAGGTCATCCCCAGACTAGTTGCATTTTAGCGAACTGGAAAGCCGTGTGCACCACTTTCGAAGCCGGATTCGGTAGACGCAATCGATCAAGGGGGATTTGGGTCCCTCTTTATCCTGCCAAGTTGCAATTGCTACAACCTCTACGATCATTGCAGTTCGCGTTGTCTTCTTATTAAATCGATGTCAAAAGTGTTGTTACAACAACGTTTGCGCTTTGTCGAAGTTAACGTAATACGGAGTAATCCTATTGGTTTGGGCGCCGTCTTGAGATTCACACCGCCCAGGGGTCATACTCTTTTTCGCACGGCCCTGCGGGCCATGCCACTTTCGACGCGAACTATTCCATGACCGATTTAGTCAAAGCCATCATTCAGGGTATCGTCGAGGGATTGACTGAGTTCTTACCGATAAGTTCGACGGCACACATCGTGATCGCCCAAGAATTCCTCGGCATGGATCGGACAGACAGTTTTTGGAAAATGTTTGCCGTGTTCATTCAACTGGGCGCCATCCTGGCTGTAGTCGCCTATTTCCGGAAGCGCCTGACTGGATTTGTCACTTCTTTTGCTGCTCATGGGGTGAAAACCGATGACGGAGTTTCGGCCAAGTCCAGATGGTTCCAACATCCACTCGCGCTGGTGATGATTAGCTTCGTGGTGACGGCTATTCCTTGCTTTTTGATTGATAAATTCATGGAAAAGTTCATGGGCGACAACCTTGAGAGCCTTAAGCTAATTGGAACCGTTCTCATCGTTGGTGGAATCGCAATGTACTTCATCGATCTCTATTGCAGCAAACGAACGACGACCGAAAAAATCGATGAAGTAAATTTGAAGCAGGCGATCGTGATCGGATTGGCTCAAATCTTGGCGGCAGCGTTTCCTGGCACAAGTCGCTCGATGTCTACCATTGCCGGTGGTCAGCTCATGGGGCTTTCGCGAAGCGCGGCATTGGAGTTTAGTTTCTTCCTTTCGATCCCCGTAATGATTGCAGCCGCCAGCTACAAACTACTCAAACACATCCTCAGCGATGGGCTGCCATCCAGCGGACAATGGACGGCTCTTTCAGCTGGCTTTATTACCAGCTTCCTGGTCGCCTTCGTAGTGATTGCATGGTTTATGAACTGGGTTCGCAAACATGGATTTACCCCCTTTGCAATCTATCGCGTTATCGCGGGAGCTGCCTTGCTATGGTGGGACAGCTACAGCCACCGAGGCTGAATTCCGCTGTAGCCTGGAGGCTTACTTACTTTCCAACGCCTACAAAAAACGTGGGGCCGTACAGCTTTAGAACGCCCCCATGGGCTTGCCCATGGGACGTAAAGCTT
>JANLUJ010000528.1:0-5404 GCA_031363425.1 Pirellula sp. | reverse complement strand
GGAATAGCCTCCATGCTCGTAAACGCCACAAAACGTTCGCATCTGCTGAACGGTCAAGGACTCTGCACGTATTTCCATCGGTCAACCAAGCATTGTTAGGAAAAGCCTATTGAACAAAAGGAATTATACAATTGTTCCGATGGATTCACAAACGTAAACTGGCATGTTAACGGCTTATAGATTCTCGTTGAGCTTTTTCAGGGTGAATGATGTTTGCTTTCCGGTGCTTGGGGCGATTCGCGATCCTGTTGGTTTTTGCCGTAATAACTTTCGGGTGCGGAGGTCCGGATCCCTATGGCACCGTCCCGGTACGCGGGGTTGTCACATGCAACGGCAAGCCGGTAGCGAATGGCGTGGTTAATTTCACGCCGATGCCAGATCAGGGACGAGCGGATGGCAATCGGGGGCGAGTGGCATTGGGAAAGACGGATAGCGAGGGAAGATTCAAGCTCACTACGTACCACAACGATGACGGAGCACTCATAGGTCGACACACGGTTACGGTCAGCATGGGATTCAGCGAGGAGGGTGGATCCGTAGTGGATAAAGTTTTTCCATGCCGAGGCGCCTCTACGGAAGTAACAGTTAAGGCTGGGATGGGCGAAATCCAAGTCGATTTTGAAGCAAAGAAGTGACTCGAACCGTCCTTCATTTTAGGTTTGGCGTTTTGAAATTCTTATTTCTAACAAATTAGGATTGTTAACTATGAATGCTACATTTGCATCTGCGAGTCACCGCAGACTTGGTTTTACGTTGGTCGAGTTGTTGGTGGTTATCGCAATCATCGGCATTCTTGTAGGGCTATTGCTACCGGCCGTTCAAGCGGCTCGCGAAGCGGCTCGCCGAATGCAATGTTCCAACAATCTCAAACAATTGGCTTTGTCACTTCACAACTATGAAAGCGCTCATAAGTCGTTTCCACCCGGTGCGATTTTGCCTCGCTTGACAGCGATGACCGTCTATCCGCCGACCGGAAGCGGTTCTCCTCAGGCACGAACAGCAGGTTATACGTGGAGCACCTATATCCTACCCTTCATTGAGCAATCGGCAGTATACAATGCGTCCGTCGGTGTACAACCAATCATGGGGAGGATTGTGGCAGATCCAGTTACTCGTCTCCTATTTCAGACAAAGCTTCCCGGGTTCCGTTGTCCTTCGGATGGAGGGCCGGATTTGAACGAAGCACCGAGCGAAAGCCATTTTCGATATGGGCTAACGAATGTTGCCTCAGACTGGTACATCGATGGTGCAACGGCGGGACCTCGCGTTCCGCTGGCGACATCGAACTATGTTGCCATGCACCACCACCGCGCACATGAATTCGCTAACGGTATGCATGTCTTCACGGGCGCGTTTGGCCAGCTAAGCAAGACGCGGATGGGAGACATCTCCGATGGGACAACGAACACGATTTGCCTTGGCGAACGGGCTTACAAGGTTGGCAATGTGATGATGCATGCTGCCGTCTGGGGCGGCTGTGCCGCTGCCTATCACGATGATTGCATTGACGACGCATGGGCCACCGCTCGTTCGCCCATCAATCCCACTCAAACTGCAATTTACGGCACTTTTGCTCGGCAGCAGGCGCTGAGCAGCAATCATACCGGCGGCGTAAACGTCTCCTTGTTCGATGGCTCGGTAAGGTTTTTGACACAAAATGTCGACTTCGTTATGACAGGGAGTGACAATGTTTCCGCCGCAGATAGTGTTTACGAACGACTCATTCACAAGAACGACGGCGCCGTCATTGGTGAGTACTAAATTATGTCGCAATTCCACTGGTTCCAGCAAGCCACGAACGTGTTTGGACGGCTGTTCTTGGGCATCGTTGCGATTGCAGTCGTATGTCCCTTCAGTGCGTTCTCCAAAGCCGGCGATGCACAGATTAAGCCTATTGCTACCTCCGATCTTGTCTTTGAGGAAAGGGATGGGCTTGTCGCATTCGAAGCGGAGCATTTCTTTGAGCAGACGCTAAATGATGATCGCGCTTGGTACCTGACGACCAAAGACTCCGTGCCATCGATAGTGCCTGATGGCGATGTGTCCCACATCGGTGGCGCATCGTTTGGGGCGTATTTGGAATTGCTACCCGACACGCGACGCACCCATGACGACAGGTTGATTCAGGGTCAAAATTTTATCAACGAACCTGGCAGGATGGCGATCTTGTCGTACAGGGTTCATTTCAATTCGCCTGGAACCTATTGGTTGTGGGCACGGACATTCACGACAACTTCCGAGGACAATGGACTGCACTTCGGTATCGATGGAAGCTGGCCAGAAACCGCCCAACGGTGGCAAACGGTGACACTGGATCGCATCCTTCTTGTCAACAAGAAGGACTATCGTCCACAAGGACTTGGCCCTCTTTCATCGACAAAGAAAGGACAAATACCAAAAGCATTTCCCTACGTAGAAACTGCAACGAATAAGAATGAAGCGGAGAAGCCGATTTCAGAAAGCGAAGTGAAGAATACCGCGCCGACGACCATGCAAGCGTTGTCCAAGGTGCCTCTGGTACAACCTAGACAGCCTAACGGAAACGGTTCGGTCAACGTCAGTGGCGAACTAAAGCAATGGCATAAAGTGAACTTGACGCTCGATGGTCCCTTTGCACATGAGCTAGACAACGAACCGAATCCATTTACGGACATGAACTTCTCCGTAACTTTCATCCACGAATCAGGCTCGCCGAAGTATGTTGTTCCAGGGTACTTCGCGGCGGATGGCAATGCAGCTGAATCAAGTGCCAAGAGTGGTACCAAGTGGCGAGCTCATTTGTCACCAGACAAAACGGGCAAGTGGAGTTATCAGGTTGGTTTCACAAGCGGTCCGAAGTCTTCTCTCGGCAACAAGGGCACACCAATCCCGGCGTTTGATGGCGGATCGGGATCCTTTGAGATTGCAGCGACAGACAAACTGGGGCGAGATTTTCGTTCTAAGGGTCGGCTTCGATATGTCGGTGGTCATTATTTGCGACACGCTGGCTCAGGCGAATACTTTTTGAAGATCGGTCCCGATTCGCCGGAGACTCTGTTGGCATACGAAGACTTCGACGACACGATCGCGCCCAAAAAGAACGCGCCATTAAAGACTTGGCAACTTCACGTCAAAGATTGGAAGAGCGGCGATCCAACTTGGAATGGGGGCAAGGGCAAAGGGTTGATCGGTGCAATGAACTACCTGGCGTCGAAAGGATGCAACACCATTTCGTTTTTGCCCTATAACGCGGGTGGCGATGGCGATAGCGTTTGGCCCTTCGTTCAGCGCGAAGATAAGCTGCACTACGATTGCTCAAAACTTGATCAATGGAGCGTCGTGATGAGCCACGCAACCAACGTCGGGCTCCACTTGCACTTCAAACTGCAGGAAAATGAAATCGATGACAATCGACGCGGAGACAAACTCGAGATTGGCAATGTGCCGGAGTCGCTGGATGGAGGCAAACTCGGCGTCGAACGTAAACTCTATTGTCGAGAATTGATCGCGAGATTCAGCCATGAGCTAGGGATCAACTGGAATATCGGCGAGGAAAACACTCAGTCGTCGGACGAACAGATCGACATGATTCGCTTCCTGCACGAATCGGATCCCTACAAGCACAACATTGTCATCCATACTTTTCCAAATCAACAAGACAAAGTCTACACTGGCTTGTTAGGCAACAAGTCTTTGCTGACTGGTGCCTCGCTACAAAATAGTTGGAGCGCCGCCCATCAGCGAACGCTAAGGTGGTTGAATGAGTCCGCCAAAGCAGGCCGGCCTTGGGTTGTATGCAATGACGAACAGAACCCGGCTTCGGATGGAGTACCTGCCGACCCAGGTTACGAAGGGAAAGATGGCTTCGCGATACAGAATGGTCAGAAGTACAATCTACATGATGTTCGCAAACTCTGCCTCTGGGGAACCTTGATGGCAGGTGGCGGCGGCGTCGAATACTACTTCGGTTATAAGCACCCGCAGAACGATCTCGTATGCGAAGATTTTCGAAGTCGTGACCGATCCTGGGACTATTGCCGATTCGCCGTCAACTTTTTCCGAGATCAAAAGATTCCGTTTTGGGAGATGACCAGTGCTGACGCTCTGGTCGGCAACACCGAGGGCAACAACAGAAAGTACTGTTTCGCGAAATCCGGCGAAATCTATTTGATCTACCTTCCGAACGGCGGTTCAACTCAACTCGATTTGAAGGCGGCCAATCGAGGTTTCAAAGTCAGTTGGTTCAATCC
The DNA here is from genome assembly GCA_031363425.1 of Pirellula sp. Classification (GTDB taxonomy): domain Bacteria; phylum Planctomycetota; class Planctomycetia; order Pirellulales; family Pirellulaceae; genus JBKCUI01. The sequence goes on along the minus strand of JANLUJ010000528.1, from coordinate 1,175 downwards.
ACGGACCTCAGGCGGTCTCGTGGAAGGTTCGATAAAATCGATGGAAGGTGGCCGCGAATCATCGGTTGGCGACCCGCCGAGCGAACCTGACGAAGACTGGGTAGTGATGGTTCGATAGGAGGCGAGTCGAGGCCAATTCTGAATTGCTTTGAGGCGTGCTAAGGTGCTAGTGCGAAAAACGCGATCTTCTTTACAATGGTCGCAGGAATTTGCATTTTAAAAATCCAGGACTAGCATGCGCACTTTTCGAGTAATTGACTCACATACCGGTGGCGAACCTACTCGAACGATCGTCAACGGCGGCCCGCGACTGTTGGGCGAAACCTTGACCGTGAAACTCAATGACATGCGAATAAACCACGACGGCTATCGACGAGCCATCGTCAACGAACCGCGTGGCTCAGAAGTAATGGTTGGGGCCTATCTAACGCCGCCTAGCGAAACCGATTGTCATTGCGGAATCATCTTCTTTAACAATGTTGGCTACCTAGGCATGTGTGGCCATGGAACCATCGGTGTCGTGGCAACGCTTGCTCACCTTGGTAAACTGACGACTGGAGTCCATCGTTTCGAAACCGTCGCTGGAATCGTTACGGCCACGTTGCATTCAGATTCTAGCGTCGCGATCGAAAATGTTCCAAGCTATCGATTGCAAACAGGCGTCGAATTGGAAGTCGACGGGATAGGGAAACTCAAGGCAGATATTGCGTATGCAGGAAACTGGTTTTGCTTGGTCGCGGCACCGGATGTGGCTTATTTGAACCGTTCTACTGCCGAATTGCTCGAGCTATCCAACCGAATTCTAGCATCATGCCGCAGGAGCTTTCCAGAAGTGGACCATGTTGAAATCTTTGGCCCGGCCAAAACACCCTCGGGCAATTCTCGCAGCTTCGTCCTATGCCCTGGCGGCATGTACGATCGCTCTCCATGTGGTACAGGAACGAGCGCAAAACTCGCCTGCTTGGCCGCAGATGGCAAGCTCGATGAAGGTGCAATCTGGATGCAAGAAAGTATTATCGGGAGTACCTTCCAAGGGAGCTATCGTTGGCTAAATCGAAAACTTGGTAAAGTCGTCCCAACGATCACAGGACGAGCTTTCGTCAATGCGGACGTTCAAGTCATCATCGATGACCAAGATCCGTTTGCTTGGGGGTTCTGATTACCGCTCGTTTCAC
>JANLUJ010000513.1:0-16223 GCA_031363425.1 Pirellula sp. | reverse complement strand
TGTTTTTCCGTGTTAGTAACGATATCAGAAAATTTGGAGCGAACTACTTTTCGTCGTTTGGAGACGGTAGTTCGGTTGTTGGAACCAATGATGCTGTTGATATTGGCCGCAATGGTTATGTTTGTTGTCTTGGCTCTAATGATACCTATCCTCAACAGCTCCAATGCACTTTAAACTTTAGATTAGGAGTTTGATCATGAAACGTCGCAACCATTCCCGAACAAGTCTTCGCCGCGGTTTTACGCTGCTAGAATTACTCTTGGTTCTGGTTATCTTGGTCGTGATTGCCGGTTTTGGCATCCAAGTATTTACAGGAACGCAAAAGCAGGCTCGCCTCAAACAAGCCAAAATTACTCTGGGAATGCTCTCCACTGCTTTGAAGCAATATCAAATGGAAGTGAACGTGCTGCCATCTTCGTTAGAGGCTTTGCATGTTCAACCCACCGATCTTACCAATCCTAATGACTGGGTACAGAAATTTGGTAAACCTGTGCCTTTAGATCCATGGGATCATCAGTATGAATACAAACCCAACGGAACCGAATTCGACTTGCGATCCGCCGGTCCGGATGGTCAGTCTGGTACCGAAGACGACATAACCCCCTAGGTGCGGTTAGAACGGAACCTCGATCATGTCCCAATTACCAGCACGCCGAAGATCTGCGGTCACACTTTTTGAACTATTGCTGGTCTTAGCAATTATGGTAGCGGTAGCAGGCATAGCGATACCGACCTTTGAGTCGATGATTGGTAGCCGTCGATTGGGAGAGTCGATCGAAAAACTTCGAAACGAGATCATGGCGGGCCGAGTGACCGCGATGAGAACGGGCCAAGCTCAAGTCATGCGAATGACTCTCCAAGGTAAAGAGTATTCCATTGCACCTTGGCTCGGTGGTAATGAAGCTCAGGATGCATCGGCTGGTGCAACCCTAATGCAATCTGGCCAATTGATTAAAACGCAAGCGGTTGCTGGAGGCGGGGTTGTATCTACTTCGGCGGACGGTTCAGGCAATGGCAAGCAATTGAGCGAAGGGGTCTTGTTTTCTGCGGTCGAAACCCTGGTCGACTCTCGAAATGCTCTTGCAATTCAACTGGCGGGCGGAACTGTTCCATCGACTGGGGGTTCATCTCAAGGAGATGGCTCAGGTCTATCATCTCCCCTGTTGCTATATCCGGACGGATCGTGCACTACGGCCCAAATCATCTTGGCAGACAGTAAAGGTCGGCGCATGGCGATCCAAATTCGCGGTGTGACTGGTCAATTGAAGTCGATGCGATTGGCTTCTATTGCGACTCCTTGAACTCTGCTTTGAAAGTGCCAAAACTATGCAAACATCCAAACCTGAGCCGCAGGCGCTAGCCGCGATCTGTAGAACAACTCCGACAATTGTTGTCAAAGAGAAACAACATAACCGCGCTGGCCTGTCGCTGCTCGAAGTGGTATTGGCATTGACCATTCTGGCAGTTGCCGCAGCGTTGCTCGCACAAATCACCAAGCAAGCAACCGACAACGGACTGTTGGCACAGAGACTATCAACCGCTCAAATGCTCTGCGAATCGAAGATGTCGGAAGTTCTGGCAGGTGCTATCTCATTGCAAGCTTCGAGTTGGGTTCCTATTACCGATTCAGGCCGCAAGGGAAATTGGAATTATCAAATCCAAACCATAACTGCACAACGGCCCAACATGATTGGTGTTCGACTTAGTGTTACCGATCAACCAGATACGACTACCGGCAATCCAGAGTTGTTCTTCATCGTTCGATGGATGATCGACCCAAGTTTGGGACTAGACACACTACCAGCCACTGACACAACGTCATCGACTAGCTCATCGAGTGGTAGTAGCGCGTCGGGTTCAGCGGGAGGGATACAATGAGTAAAGTATCGCTTCGAAAGCGTGCGTATTATTTGCAGAAAAACACCAAAGAAACACCCGCGGCTAGCGCCATGCGGCTCATAGTTACCATTGAATCAACAGCTTGCGAGCATGCGTTGGCAAGCGGCCGCAAATCCAATAGGGCACGCCTTCGCTCTGCGTTCACCCTGCTCGAATTGATTTTGTCGCTTGCATTAACGGCGGTCATCGCGGGACTCATTGGCAGCTTAGTTCAACTTTACTTGGCAAACCAAGAGACAGGCCGCGATAGTGTTCGGCAAGCTCAGATGGCACGAGCAATTCTCAATATGATTGCGGAGGATGTGCGAACCACGGTTCGTTATCAAGCATTTGACACGAGTGGATTGGCGCAACTCTTGTCAAGTGATTCAGGCGGCGGTGGTGCATCTGGCGGTGGTGCATCTGGCGGTGGTGCAGCGAGTGGTGGTGCAGCGAGTGGTGGCGGAGCAAGCGGCGTTGCAGCAAGCGGTGGCGCAGCAAGTGCGAGTGGTGGTGCAGCAAGCGGTGGCTCGTCTAGCGGTGGTGTGTCGAGCGACACAAGTGCATCTGCTACTACCGCCCCTTTACCACCTGGAATTTATGGTTCAAGCACATCGATCGAAATCGATCTAAGCCGTTTGCCTCGGCCGGATGAGTACTATCCAAAAATGGCCAACACATCGACGGGAACCATTGGCGACATGCCGAGCGATGTCAAAACAGTCGGCTACTATGTGCAATCTCCGCGCACCGATGGCGTACAAGATTCATTGGGTCAACTCAGCCAAGAAGCGGCCAGCCTCAATGGTGCTGCCATCACTACACCCAATGGTGGCTTGGTGCGGCGGTCCGTGGATCGAGCGGTCACACAGTATGCTTACGAAAATGGGCAGAGTAGTCAGTTGCTCCGAACGGGTGAATTGATCGCGCCAGAAGTCATCGCTTTGGAGTTCCAGTATTTCGATGGCACAACTTGGCAAACACAGTGGGACGGAAGTCAACAGGGGCTGCCTCACGTGGTTAAAATCACCATTGCCATGCAACGAGACAGCCGAGCCAAAGCGAATCCGCTTTCGCCGGGGCTTGCGATCTCCTCGATCTCGACCGCCATGAAACAAGAATTCGGCGTCGAAGTCTACTCGACCAATACGATTATCCCCGGAGCGCAATTGCTTGTCGCACCGCAGGGAACCACGGCTACCGGATCAACGGATAATGGAATGAGTTCCATGGGCTTGAAATGATGAAAACAAAAATGACCAAAACAAAAAAACGTCAGGCAGAGTTGGCTAGCCATAAACGCAGTGCAATTATTTTGCTGGCGGTAATGCTCGTCCTGGCTGCGATCACGTTGAGCGCGTTGGCTTTTTCGCAATCGATGTTGATCGGCCATGAAGAGTCGAGATTGGCTGGTGAGACGATTCAAGCAAGGTATGCGGCGGATTCCGGAATAGACGCCGCTCGACTGTTCTTGGCCAACCCGCGGCAAGCGCGCGACGACGCAGGCGGAACGTACAACAACCCAAGCAACTTTCAAGGCATTCCCGTCTTGACTGGACGTGGGCAACGCAACATGTGCAATTACACGTTGGTTGCGCCCAACATGGATGAAACAGGAAAATATGTGAGCTATCGATTTGGCCTCCACAACGAGTCTGCACGCCTGAACATCAACGTACTACCGATCATCGACAGCATGATGTCGATCGATCAAATCGCTCAGCAAATGGGCGGGGGCGTGGACTTGTCAAGCTTAGGTTTGTCTAGTGGCGGAGCGTCTAGTACGGGTGCAAATACGGCTGGTTCAACTGGTGATTTGGAGGGTGGTACCGGAAGTACCGGTGGTGGAGTTGGCCGTGCATTTTTAATGGCTCTGCCGAGCATGACCGAAGATATTGCGGATGCGATTCTTGACTTCATCGATGCCGATGAGGAGCCTCGCGAGTACGGAGCAGAAAGAGACTACTACACCCAATTGCCAATTCCCTATGCCCCCGCCAATGGTCCATTGCAATCCATCGAACAACTACTCCTCGTCCGCGGTGTAACTCCAAGTTTGCTTTTTGGTTTGGACCAAAATCGGAATGGAGTTTTGGAGGCTTCCGAGTCAGCTGCTGCACAGCAATCGGGATCAACGTTGGGAAACACGACTTCGACGTCTTCCTCATCTTCAGGATCATCGAGCGTGGGAACAACCGCGTTGCCCGACCTTGGTTGGGCAATTTACTTGACTTTGTATTCCAAGGAAAAGAATGTGGCCGCGGACGGTACTCCACGCATCAACATCAATGGTTCGGATTTGGCAACGCTTCAAACAGACATGTCAACAGCGGTGGGTGAGGACCTCGCCACATTCATTATCGCTTACAGATCCAACGGTGCTGGAGCGGGTGGCTCCGGAGGAGGTGGCGCAAACGGCAATGCAAGTGGAGGAGCAGGGGGCGGAGGAGGACCGGGTGGAGGATTTGGGGGCGGAGGAGGACCTGGCGGTGCAGGAGGTCGGGGTGGACCTGGCGGTGGTGGACCTGGCGGTGGTGGACCTGGTGGTGGGGGACCCGGAGGTGGGGCAGGCGGTCGCGGCGGTGGACCTGGTGGAGGCGGTGGACCTGGAGGCGGAGGCGGTGGACCTGGCGGAGGTGGTATTGGGCCCGGTGGAGGCGGTGGCGGCGGGGGACGTGGCGGTAGAAGCCTTTCGACCATTGATTTGTCGATATTAAACTTCCAGCCATTTTCGTTAGTTTCGTTTATTCAAGGACCGAGGGGGCAAGGCGGCTCCGGAGTTGGCGGCGGCACCGGCGGTGGCGGAGCAGGTGGTGGTCGAGGTGGCAACAATGGCGGAGGTGGGACGGGAGGTGCCGCTGGCGGCCGAGGCGGAAACGGCGGCGGCGGACCAGGGGGAGCTGGAGGCAGCGGCGGTCGCGGCGGGAACGGACCAGGCGGACCTGGGGGCGGCAGACAAGGCGGGGCCGGTGGCGGCGGTCGAGGTGGTATTGGCCAAGGCGGGGCCGGCGGCGGCGGTCGGGGTGGTATGGGCCAAGGTGGAGCTGGAGGTGGCGGTCGGGGCGGAAATGGTCCAGGAGGGCCTGGTGGAGGTCGTGGCGGCAATGGCCCTGGAGGACCAGGCGGCGGACGAGGCGGCGCTGGATTCGGTGGTGGTGGGTTTGGAGGCGGCGGCGGCGGAGGAAGCACGGGAGGGACTGGCAATACACCTACCAAAACTGTCCCTTGGAAAGCCGACTTGTTCGATTCCCTGGGCATCGATACATCACAAGGAGCGAACGGCAAAGTCAAGCAAATTCTGGACCTGGTCGATGCCCAATTTACGGCAACGGTCAACGGCGAGCAGGTGACGTATACTTCACCCGTGAGCTCATCTCCGATAGCGCTCGCATTGGTTTTGCCAACGATCATGGATAAACTTACTGCAGTAGAGGCTACGGTTTTGCCTGGACGGATTAATATAAATGAGGCTCCTCGGGAAATCCTTGGCGGATTGCCTGGGATGACTTCGGATATTTTGGACAAACTGATAGAAGCTCGTTCCCAGTCTGCGGACAATCAAAATTGCAAATTTGAAACCTGGCCACTTGTCGAGGGGATCATCACCCTGGAACAGATGCAATTGATTGCTCCGTTGGTTACCGGTGGAGGAGACGTTTTTCGCGTTCAAAGTGTTGGATACTTCGAGCAAACCGCAGGGTACGCACGGACGGAGGCTGTCATTGACGCATCCGGACAAGTTCCGATCGTGGCGCTCTATCGCAAGATGGACCATCTCGGACGTGGATTTAGTCAAGCGACGTTAGGTCAGACATCACAGGGACTAGCGACCAGTCGCTAAAACACCACGCGTAGTATGGCCCCCTGGGCAGTGCGCAAACGCAACAAACCAATACACTAAACCAGGTCGGCTCAGCCGAGGGTCTTCATGTCACGAACAGTATCAATTGATTGTACTCCCAACGAAATACGCATTGCCGTTGGAACCAAAGGCCTAACGGGTGTTTCCCTAGAGCACGTCGTTTGTTGTCCATTGGCATTAGACGAAAACGAAGAACTCATCAGCAGCCCGAAGACTCTGGAGGCGATCCAATCGTTGCTCAAAAGAGTTGGCGTTAGGTCTGGTGATGCCGTTGTTTGCGTTGGCAGAAGCAGTATTGAGTTGAGAGCTCTAACTTTACCAACTGTGGATCGCAATGAGTTGCCAGATATGGTGCGGTTTGCCGCTCAGCGCCATTTTGCCAACGTAGGTGACAACTGGCCAATTGACTTTGTATCGATGCCATCGAGTCAAGACAACATGACCGAATGCCTGGCAGCGTCGATGAATCCAGCCCTGATTGAGCGGGTGCACAAAGTTCTTGAAACATGTGGACTCACGCTGACGCAACTCGTTTTGCGTCCCATGGCCTTTGCGACAATGGCTGTTATTAAGCAGCCACAAATGGCTAGTTCCATCGTACTGCTACTGGACCTCTTTCGAGATGAAGCGGACATGGCCGTGACCGAAAATGGCCATGTGGTCTTTATGCGAAACGTTCGTTTTTCAGGTTCGAACGATGCGGCTTCCAATCAACAAGTGCTAACCGGTGAGATCAAACGTACCATGATCGCCGCGGCATCGCAGCGTCCCAATCTCAACGTGGAACAAATCCGCATTTGGGGCGACGAAGCACACCACGCGGAACTGTGTCGGTCTCTATCGAAATCGTTAAGTGTTCCCGTTACCAGTCTCGATCCGTTTCAGTTGTTCGATGCTTCCCAAGCCGTTCGTGACGAATCGGGGGGCGACTCTGGCAAATTCGCCGCCAGCTTAGGAGCGTTGTTGGCCCCACAGGTTGCGGATCGGCTCATCGATTTTTCAAATCCACGGAAGCGAGTTGAAAAGACAAAGCCGGTTGTCATGTATGCTGTGGCTGGAGGTATTGCTGCGACCCTTCTTATCAGTGGAGTCGCTTGGTACTTTGTGAGCCATATGTGGATGGACTCGAGTATTGCCGAGCTCAATCAAGCAATCAAGAAAAACGAGGCAACCATCGTCACGTCCAAGAAAGCAATCGCAGACTGGAGCAAGGTCGAGAAGTTCCTCAAAGCAGACCATCCTTGGCTGGACGAATTGGAGTACCTGTCAACACGCATGGCCGACTCCGACAAAGCAATATTTAGCCGAACGATCTTTACCACCGATCCAACGGGTTCATCGTCCGTCTCCACCAAGTTCCTGGCCCGTAAGCAAGAAGATGTCCCAGTTATTCTTGATGCCTTTCGTGATCCGAAACACGAGGTCAAGAGCACTGGCATTACGCCAAGCCAGGACAAGACGAACCAATTTCCATGGATGGCCGATCTTGTCATAAAGATGCCAGCCGCAACGGTGAGTGACCCGCGATCAGCGATTCCTAAAATGTCAGCGGATCCAATCGCTAAGTCGAAAGTCCAAAAGACACAAGAATCCGAACCATCGCCAGCAATCGAACAATCAAAGCCAGTTCTCGATCAAGAAAAAACAGTGGAGCCGTCGGGTGAAGAACCGGCAAGGGTGACGATACCGGAGCCCACCATTTCAAGCGTTGACTCGAGTGGAGCGGGAGAATAATCATGGCCATGACTTCAAGGGAAAAAATCCTAGCTGCCGGCGTCGGCGTCGTCGCATCGCTTTTTGCAGGGCGGTCAATCCTCGCAACCATTCAGAGCGGCTTCGAAAAGAAGACACAGCTGATTGAGTCGCTCGAAAAAAAGAAAAGCGAACAGGAGCTTCAAATGACTGCAGGAACGGTGGCAAACAAAAAGCTTAACAGTTTGGTCAATAAATCGTTGCCACGCATTGAGGAGACAGCTAGAGCAGATTACCAAAAATGGCTAATCACACTTGGCGAAGAGTCCCAACTGCGATCTCCATCACCACTTTTTTCCGGCGAGTTGAAGGAGAAGGATAGTCCCTATCAAGTGATCAAGTTCAATCTGAAAGGCACGGGAACCATCGAGACCGCTACGCAATTGCTCTATGGTTTTTATGCGAAGGACTACTTGCATCGAATCTCTAAGTTTGACATGAGTCCATTGCCGAACTCAGCCGAACCGGACCAGTTGAACATTTCGCTTGATTGCGAAGTACTTGCGTTAGCCATTGCCAAAGACAAGCAAGATCCTCCCAAAGGTATTTCTAACCGCGTTGCGAAATCGCTCGATGAGTACAAACAACCAATTCTTGAACGGAATCTCTTTGCACCTACAAACCTGCCGCCGCAACTCGAGCCAAAGAAATCGCTGGAAGCCAAGATCGGATTGCGACTCGAGCATACTGTAGAAGCAAAGGAAACGGATCCCAACCAGCGACTAGTTTATGAACTCGTTGGAGAAATTCCGAAAGGAATGCGGATTGAAGGCGACACGGGCAAGCTGTCTGCCACATTCAATGAACTTGGCGAATACAAAGTCAATGTTCAAGCAACGGACAACGGTATACCTAAGAAGTCCTCTACGCAATTAGTGACCGTGAAGGTCAACCCGTTACCACCTGTCCCCCCGCCACCCATTCAGTTCGACGTGGCATCGCAGGCCCATGTGACGGCTCTGATTGTTGGTCTGAACGGCCCGGAAGCCTGGATACTTTCTAAAACGGAAAGCAAGACCTACAAATTGGTAAAGGGAGATCAGCTCAAACTGGGTGGGGTCACTGGTTTGGTTAAAGAGGTCGGCGCTAATTACCTCGAACTTGAGACAGAGGGTAGGCGATGGCTCGTTGGACTGGACGAAAGTCTAGCCGACGCCTACTCACGAACAGCCACCAATTGATTCGTCGCCAATGTTTAACCGATCGAGGCCCTAAAGCCTCGATCGCGCTCATGTTTAACCGATCGAGGCCCTAAAGCCTCGATCGCGGACGGAGAAATAGCGGCCGATAATGCCGGAAATCTTAGGATGGATAGTAGCATTGATTGGTTCGCCCGCCGCTTCGCGGGTTAAACGAGTCTCGAGCCGCCTTGCGGGTTAAACAAGTCGCCAGATGATGCGTCAACCCTCGAATCTTTGAGATTTCCGGCTTAGCGATATTGACCCCTGTTGTTGATTGCCGCTATTTCTCCCAGTTGCGTTGCCGATGCGGCATCAATTTTGTCGCCGACAAAAACAAATAACTTAGGAAGCCGAACCTCGATGGACCGAGAAAATCGATTCTATCGCCTAGATTTGCGAGCCACATTTGCCAGCGTGCTGGTCGGTTGGATCGGACTTGCTTGCATGTCAGGCTGCAACTCATGGGTCTCCAAAAACCGAGAAAAAGACAACCATTTCATTAAGGAGACGCGCCGCATCCAGGAGCTGATGGTCGATCCTGATCGTCCTCGCTTGATCGGTGAAGTGACCACGTCGTTGGGCATGAAACCATCCCAATACGATTCCTACGCAGTCGCAGCAAGTTTGCCAGGGTCCGGTGGTATAGTACGGCCAGGCATGCAGCGGGATTGGATTTTGGATGAAATGCGCATCCGCGAAACGGAGAGTCCAGAGGCTTTTTTGGACGACCCCTCAACGGCGCTAGTGAAGCTTCGAATCACGGCCAATCCTTGCGACAGCAAGGGTGATTTCTTCGACGTACAGGTTGAAAATTCAACGGAATGCACGGCAACCAATTTGGCCGAGGGCTACATACTAGAATCGCGGCTTTGCGAGATGGCCATGCTGCAAGGCAAACTGAGGACTAGCGATCCGAAGGCCATTGCAAACGGGGAAGTGGTAATTCTGCCGACTAGTTTCACTCGACAAGCGGATGTGACACCACTTCAAGGCGTAGTTATAGGTGGAGCGCGATTAAAAGAAGATCAGCCCATTGGATTGCGAATCGAACCTGAGTTTCGACATGTGATCGTTACCAAAGCGATTGAAAAGGCCATCAATTCTCGATACTTCTACAAGGACTCCAACAAGCAAAAGATGGTCGCAGTAGGCACAAGCGATTGGTACGTTGGCCTAAGCACAGTCCCAAAGTACAAACACGATCCCGCCCACTTCATGTCGGTAATTAAATGCACTGGATTTGGTGAAACGTCGGATGAGCAACAAGAACGCTTGATGGGTTGCCGAAAGTTGCTTTCAGATCCAGCGACAAGCCGCCGAGCTGCAGCCGAGCTGGAAGCGATCGGAACAGATGCTGCGAAAGAGATCTTAGTTGCAGCCCTAGCTTCAAACGACAAACAGGTTCGTTTTTACTCAGCCTACTCACTTTCCTATTTGGATCGCAGAGAATCTGTACCGGTTTTGCTAGAGCTGGCGCAAACTACTCCAGCTGCTCGAGAATTGTGCTTAGTTGGATTAGTTGTAAACGAAGACTCCTCAGCCCGTGAAGCCTTGGAACAGTTGCTTCAAGAACCAGACCCTGACTTGCGATTTGGTGCATTCCGCGCGATCCGACTTCGCAACCCTACGGACATGAGTGTGAAAGGGGAAGTCATTGGCAAGGACATTCAATTTGTTCAAGTTCCAAGCTCGATTCCATTGCTGGTTGTCTCGTTGCAAAAGCACAAGGAGTTGATCCTATTTGGGAACAGCATCGCGATTTCGCTTTCTGCCCCCTTCTCCCCGACCCAACTCTTGACGTTGACACCTACCGCAAGCAATCAAATCAAACTTACAAAACGACAAGGCAGTGGCGAGGTTCGCAATTCGGTCGTGGCCAGCGATGTCGTTTCCGTTTTGCGAGGCCTGGGAAACATTCAAGCGAATTACAATGATGTCATTCACACTTTCAATCAGCTTGCCTTGAACCAAGCCATGTCAACTCCTGTGGCCATGAATCCGCTGCACAATCAAAATATGCAGATAGTTGATGCGGCGAACAAGGATTACAAGTCCTTTCACGACACGCAAGAAGTCAGCGTAGACAATGCGAGCGTCGACCATGCGAACTCCAAGAAAGCGAGCTGGTGGCCCGCGATAGGCTTGCGTAGAGCGTCATGGAGCAAGTCGAAACGAGCCCAGTCGAAGGACGATCCGATTTCCAATCAAAAGGAATCGCCAACCCATCACGAACTGTCGGATGAAGAACTGTCCGCCATGCTCAACCGCTGATTCGCTTAGTTTTTAAGCCCAAATCCACATAATGAGACCCCGGTAACACCCCATGCTCAAAGCCCTCGAACTAGTTGGCTTCAAGAGTTTTGCAGATCGAACACGCTTCGATTTTCCAGATGGGATTACGGTCGTAGTGGGACCAAATGGTTCGGGGAAATCGAATGTTGTCGATGCCGTAAAATGGGTTCTTGGCGCTCAAAGTGCAAAAGCCTTGCGCGGCGCCGATATGGCGGACGTCATTTTCAAGGGCTCGGCCGAAGGTGGGCGGAAGCCCGCTAACAGCGCCGAAGTCATTCTGATCCTGGACAATTCAAAACGCGTCTTCGACCATGACGCGGATGAAGTTCAAGTGAGTCGGCGAGTCTTCCGAAGCGGCGAAGGCGAGTATGGGATCAATGGTCAGCCATGTCGTCTCAAGGATGTCAAAGATCTCTTTCGAGGCACCGGTGTAGGAGTGGATGCATACAGCCTCATCGAACAGGGCAAGGTAGATCGATTGCTCCAAGCTTCTCCCAAGGATCGGCGCGGCATTTTCGAGGAAGCCGCAGGCATTTCTCGCTTCAAAGCCAAAAAGGTTGAGGCCGAACGTCGAATGCAGCGGGTCGACCAGAACATGGTTCGGCTCCACGATATTGTCGATGAGATTGGCAAACGTCTTTCCACGCTCAAGAGCCAAGCGACTAAGGCCCAACGCTATCGCGAGTTAAGCCTTGCCATGCAAACCAAGCGGATGCAACTCGGCTGGCTCGATCGAATGTCTCTGCAGAAGGATCGAGACCAATACGAGATTCAATTGGATGAAGCAAAGCTGATCGCAGTCGAACTCAACCAAAAACAAGCAGCATTGCAGTCCCTCGTGGAAGCAGAACAGTCGCTTTTGCAAAAACGGCAAAAGGATCACGAGGTCATTCAATCCGAATACCTTGTGGCGCAGCGAGAACTCATTTCTGCCGACAATGGATACGCTTCCTCGTTGGAACGTTGCGCAGAACTTGTTGCAGAACAAGCCGTTTTGCAGGAACGAATCGTATTGCTGCAACATCGAGCTAACTTGTCCTCGGACGAAATGGATCAAAAGCGGGCTGAGCTTGAGGAGATCGAACGCTTGCGCGGCCTTGCAAATCTCGAACTATTGGAGAGTGAGTCGCGCTGGAACGAACTCCAACGCCAACTCGGCACGACTAGGTCGAGAATGGAAGCGGCCGCAGAACAGCAGGGCAAGACACGCGAATCCTCATCCGCCAATCGCTCACAGTTGGCAGCATATCGCTTGCACATCGAGCAAATTCAACAATCGATCGATCAACAACAACTTTCGGTAACTCATGCCATCGAGGAATTGACACAGGTCGAACAGTCGATAGAAGCGGCAATCGCACACAGGGATAGCACAGCCGTAGCCGCCGAACTTGCGGGTGTCGCCAAGCGGGAGGAGGACGATAAACTACGGCTTCAACGCAGTTACCTTGCGCATACACAGGAACAATTTGCACTGCTTCAAGGAAAACGTCACGGTGTTCGCGAGCGATTGCATGTGCTCGAACAACTGGAAGAACAGTTTACCGGCGCAGGCCGCGGAGGCCAGCAACTTCTCAGGATTGCGCGTAGTCATCAAAATCGAGAACAGGACTTGTCTCGTCCTTCAGAAGCGATCGTTGCCAATGCCTGGGGGACCGTCCTGGGATTGGTGGCAGACTTGCTTAGCACCGAAATGCACTTGGCGCCCCTGATCGACGTTTCTTTGGGTTCGCAAGCGGATGCGATCGTACTGAGCAACGGTCAAATCATCGACTGGATCAATGACGGTAGTCTGTCCGTTGAGGGCCGAGTAACGTTGCTGCGTATGGACCGACTAACAAGTCGTCGGTCCGGGGAGAAGATCCAACTCGATGGCCTTCGGGGCGTTTTGGGTAGAGCAGATCGCATGACTCGGTTTGAGGATGCATACGAACCGCTAATCCGCTTTCTGCTTGGCACTACCTGGTTTGTCGACACTCTTTCGACGGCCCTAGAATTGAGCCACTTTCGCGGTGCCGGCTTGCGATTTGTAACCGCGGAATGCCAGCTCGTCGATAGCGACGGTAGTATCACCCTTGGTTCGCTACAAACCGGGCTAGGGTTGGTCTCTCGACGTAGCGAGATGCAAGCGGCACGAGAAGAAATCAAACACGTTGAAGCGAGTTTTTCGGATGCAACGGCCGCGGTCGCAGAAGCGCATGAGAGAATTGCGGCCACCGAGGCATCCCTCCGTTCCAAAGATGCATTAGCTAACGCAACAGCCAGAGAGTTAACCGCCTGTGAGCTCCGACTTGAATCAATCCAACTCCAATGCGAAAAGCTAAATCATGCGCTCGAGGCGAATCGAAGCAATCTTCAAAATGCAAAGAACCGACGAACCGAAGTAAACGACCTCATCGCGGCCGCGGAAGTCGCGAGCGAACAATACACTCTGCAATCCGCCGACTTAGATCAACTTCTCGAATCGATTGCCGATGAGTTCAAACAGTGCGAACAAGCGATGCAACGAGAACAATCCGCCGTTACAGAACGAAGGATCGAATTAGCTCGACTTGAGCAGCGTGTCGTCGGGCTTCGCACCACCATGGAACAAATGCAACTGGATTCGGCTGAACGGATAAAAAATGTAGTTCAGTCAGAGTTCTCACTGTTGACTATTGCGAATCGAATTGCCGCCGTAAAAAGTGCTACGGATGACTTTCAAAATCGTGCAAACGCTGCTCGCTCAGTCATTGAATCCATCGAAACGAAGCAGACAGAATCGATTCAGAATATCCAGGCTCAAAACACCATTTTTCAACAATCGCTGAAACAAAACGAGATGGCTCGACGCAACATCGAAAAATGCCTCGACAAAATCCAAGCGATCGAACATCAGCAATTGCAATTGAGTCTTCAATGGGAACAGTTGCACGAACACTACGCCCGCGAATACCAACTCAGTTTAGACGCACTTGATCAAGCATCGTGTCAGCACCTTGCTGAAAACCAACTTTTTGACGAAGAGAATTCGCAATCGGAAATCCGATGGTTTATCGATTTGCTAAAAAAATCAGGTGGAACGACAGGCTTAGCCAATATCGATCGTTCTGCAATTGAAACCGAAATTGTTCAACTGCGACACGAAATTGCATCGGCGGGGAGCGTGAACATGGAAGCCCTGAACGAACTAGATGAACTCCAATCTCGATTCGACCGTCTATCCAATCACTACCAAGATCTCCACGATGCGAAATCCAGCTTGATTGGTACGATGGCCAAGATCGACGAGGATTCTCGCGATCTATTCATGAAAACGCTGACCACGATTCGGAAGAATTTCCAAGATCTCTATCGCCGCTCGTTCGGCGGAGGCTTTGCGGATATCGTATTGGAGGACGAACGCGATCCGGATAGCGGCATCGAAATCATCGCAACTCCGCCTGGCAAAACCACTCTCAGCAATTCACTGCTCAGCGGGGGAGAAAAAGCTTTGACGGCAGTTGCTCTCATTATGGCGTTTTTCCAGTATCGACCGAGTCCGTTCTGTATTTTGGACGAAGTGGACGCGCCCTTTGACGAGGCAAACATCGGGCGTTTTGTTACGGTGCTCAAAGAGTTCCTACAAACGACTAAGTTCGTCGTTGTTACGCATAGCAAAAAGACAATGACCGCCGCAAACATGATCTATGGAATTACCATGCAGGAAAGTGGCGTGTCGCGGCAGGTGTCCGTGCGATTCGAAGAAGTAAACGACAAAGGCGAGATCATTACCGATCAAAAACTGGCTGCCTAAGTGTGGCACGGCGGTCCCCGCCGTGATGAATTCTGCGGTCCCCGCCGTGATGAATTTTGACTGCCTATTCTCCCGTTGGTTCCACTTTCGGTTCAACTCTCGGTTCAACCTTTGGTTCAACTCTCGGTTCCGCTTTCGACGCTTCAACTTCCCCGTTTGGCTCATTCGGCAGCAATCGCTCTAAAGCCTTTCCAAGCAGCAATCCTCTTGCTTCGATCGTGATAACTTTGCCATCTTTGTCGAGCAAGAAAACCGTCGGTATGGCACTGACGCCGTACATTTCCATGACTTTCGAAACTCCATCCTTTCTTGACTCCCAAAGATTGACCCAGGGAATTGCAAGTTTTTTGATAAAGGCTTGAGCTTCGTCCTTGCGTTCGTCCAATCCAATACCGACGATCTCGAAACCCAGTTTCTTGTACTTGTTGTAAACGGAAAGCATGTAAGGATGCTCTTGCTCGCACGCACGCGTTGCAGATTGCCAGAAGTAGACCAACACGAACTTTCCTTTCAACGATGCGATGTCAAAATCTTCGCCAGAAAAGTCCGTGCCTACCAAAATGAATTCCTTGCCTGGCAGGTCCAGTCGCCGCCCATTGGCTTCGAGCAACAAGATCGCATCGTCTAAGCTGGGATCCTTCTTACGTCGGAAGATTTCTGCAAAGGACTTGTACGCTTCTTTCGCCAAACTAAAGTCGGCCAGCTGTTCTAAGTTCTGGCCCGCAAGAATGGCCATTTGAATATCAATAAACTCGATCTTCTCTCGTTTTGTTAAGTAATCTTGAAATCGCTCGAAAGTCTTCCTCTGCGCGTCTGGTCCCTCGTTGCCGAGCAACATCACGGACGCGCTGACGAATTCGGCTTCGGCTTTAAGAAAGACTGGCGATGCGCGGTCCGTAACCGTTTCAACAATTCTTTTGGCCACCTCACGCAAAACACGTTGCATTTCTAAATACTGTTCCGGCTTGACTGGCTGCCGTTTTTTCGTCGCATCAAGGAATTGTTCTAACTTCACCACGTCCTTGGTTTCTGGAATCAAGAGCGGTTCCCAAACAGTTTCCGTGGAAGAGGGCTTGGTTTCCTGTCCTTGCAACGTCGGGCGATTTTCGTGCAAAAACGCTCCGATCGCAAAGAAACAGAACGAGGAACACAACAACGAGTACTTAGCCATACCAACCCTCATGTGTTTCAAAACCAAAAACCACCTCCAATGAGACTTCCCAATTCTAATTTCAATCAAACAAAAGCAACACCAGCGGGGGGCTACTTCAACCAGCTTGGGTGAGACTGTCAAAAAAACGATCAAACCACGGATAGGGTGAGAAATTCGTCCAAAAAAAGATAGCCAATTTCGCAGCATGCGACAAGAATATCGTATACATTTCATCTATACAAAATTCAGAACGCAGGATCTGATTTTTGAACAAACTTGCCCCACTTGGCCCAAGATTGGATATCGGGCGTGACCAATCTAAGTTGAGTG
>JANLUJ010000502.1:0-3915 GCA_031363425.1 Pirellula sp. | reverse complement strand
AAGCTTTGGCTCCAACGAGACGAGCTCGTTGGGGGCCTGCAAAAAGCGTTGGCAACAACGAGACGAGCAGACGAACCGTTTGGGCTAAACAAAGCGAACGGCCCACGTTTTTGCATGCATTGGAAAGCTGGAAAGGAAATGTACAGTTTGCTTTACTTTTAGTATGCTGCAGCGTACAATTGTTTCATGATGCCACAGGTCGGAATCCGTAATAGCGTTCGCCATCTAAGGCGCTCGGCTGACATAACGCAAGAGGCGTTGGCAGACCGCGTCGGAGTTACACGTCAAACCATCCTGTCGATCGAAAAGGGGAAATACGTCCCGTCCGTCGCCCTGGCCTTGCATCTGGCTCAGGCTCTAAATGTTCGCGTGGAAGATATCTTTCAACTGAATAAGGGTGCCCCCGATGAATGCGAGTGAATCCAAGACAAATTGGCGACCTGCGACCGCAACCGTGATGGCAGGATTGATGGTTATTGCGGGCTTTTTACTCACCGGGGTCAGTTGGTGGTGGCTGTTGCTAACTGCAGCTGGAGCGTTCGGTCCAGGAATTCTTCGTGAGCTTGGTTGGCTCCATGACAAAGATGAGTTTCAGTTGCAGTCGGCACACCGGGCGGGCTATCACGCTTATGTCACTAGCGGGCTTATGGCTTTTCTGCTGGTTACATACTTTCGATCCAGTGAAAAGACGATTGACCATACACAAGAGCTCGCCACACTTTTTCTTGCTATACTCTTGTTCACGTGGTTCCTTAGTTCCTTGATTAGCTATTGGGGCGCGCCAAGGGCGGCCTTTCGATTTTTGATCTCATTCGGTTGCGCTTGGTTCGTGTTTGCGATTGCCAGTAACGTTGGAAAGGAATGGGCTGGTTGGGCGGCAATGCTGCTGCATCCAATGCTTACGATACCGTTCTTTGCTCTGGCATGGTTGTCGACGCGATGGCCAAAACTTACCGGTGGCTTGTTGTTGGCTGCATCTGCTTTCTTCGTGCAGTTTTTTGGTTTGTTCCGAAACGATCATGTCGCGATTGTAAATCAAGCCGTAACGTTTCTGCTTTTCGTCGGTCCGCTCCTAGCCAGCGGCACAGCGCTCCTCAGCGTGGGCTCGCCCGTGAACGAGTCCGACGAAAATGACCACGCCATCCAATCCGAGACGAAGATGGTCTATTGACGCTGGTGCCGGGACGCCTAAAGATACTCCGCCAGGAATCTGCCGGTGTGAGATTCTTTGCATTCTGCGATTTCCTCGGGCGTACCATAAGCAATTAATTCTCCTCCCCGGTGTCCACCCTCTGGACCAAGATCGATAATGTGGTCTGCCGTCTTGATTACATCTAGATTGTGTTCGATGACGACTACGGAATGTCCATTGTCGACCAATCGATTTAGGCTCAACAACAATCGATCGATGTCTGCGAAATGTAGGCCTGTCGTCGGTTCATCCAAAATATAGAGGTTGTGCTTGCCTCTCTTTAGCTTCCCTAGTTCTGCAGCGAGTTTGACCCTTTGCGCTTCGCCGCCGGATAGAATCGTAGAGGGATGACCAAGTTTCAAATATCCCAGTCCAAGTTCGTTTAGAACACGGATCTTGCGAGCAATGGTCGCTTGATCCGCAAAGAAGTCGACGCCATCCTCGATGGACAGCTCCAATACGTCTGCAATGCTCTTTCCATTGTATTTGACATCAAGTGTGTCCTGAAGGTATCGAGCCCCTTTGCAGGTTGGACACATGACTTCGACATCGGGCATGAAAGACAATTGGGTTGTGATCGAGCCTTCGCCTTGGCATTCTTCGCAACGTCCCCCCTTGACGTTAAAACTGAATGTCGAAGCGCTAAAGCCCCTAAGTTTCGCCTCTTCTGTCTCTGCGAAGAGCGTTCGAATGGCATCGTAGATTCCGATGTAGGTTGCAGGATTGGATCGGGAGGATCGGCCGATCGGTGATTGATCGATGTCGATTACATCGCTTACGTGTTCGTGGCCCTGAAATTCGTCGTGAGCACCGGCCAATACACGACTGTCATGGAGAAGCGACACTAGCTTCTTTCGAACAATTTCGTGTATTAATGAACTCTTGCCAGAACCAGATGCGCCGGTAATGCAAACGAACCGCTCTAGCGGAATCTCTACGTCGATATTCTTGAGGTTGTTGTGCCTAGCCCCACGAATCCACAGGAATTTCCCGTTTCCCGTTCTACGTGGGTGTGGGATATGGATGAATCGTTTGCCGCTCAAATACTGTCCGGTTAGCGATTGCGAGTTCTTGAGGATCTTCGTCAACGGCCCTTGAGCCACAACCCTTCCACCATGAACTCCCGGTCCTGGACCGATCTCGATCACGTGATCTGCCGCTCGAATCGTATCGGAGTCGTGTTCCACCACGATCACGGTATTTCCGAGATCCCGCAACCTTTTCAACGTCTCAATCATCTTCATGTTGTCTTTTGGATGCAGACCGATACTAGGCTCGTCAAGGACGTAGAGCATACCCATTAGGCCCGAACCAATCTGGGATGAGAGCCTAATGCGTTGCGACTCTCCACCAGAGAGGGTCGATGAGCCTCGATTAAGGCTTAGGTAGTCTAGACCGATAGAAATCAGTAGCTCGAGCCGCGACGTTACTTCCTTGAGTATCGTGTCGGCCACCGCCTGTTGCCTTTCCGTGGGAACAATCCCCCTTAGGTAGGTAAGCAACTCCGCCAAGTGCATCTCGCCAACATCATAAATGCTCTTTCCAGCGACGGTCACAAGGCGACGCGCTCGCTTTAGACGTGCGCCACCGCACTCGGGGCAAGCATATTCGACCATCACCTTTTTTAGGTACTCATCCATACCGGCATTGGAGGTGCCTTGTTTGCGATACCATCGATAGTGGTGTTCCAGTTGATTGACGACTCCATTGAATTTGATCTTTTTTCCAACGTGTTGTTGGCCTTGCTTAGCACCGGGTGGAAGCAATACTTCGAACAGCTCCCCTTTCGTGCCATTGAGCAGGACGTCCACGTGTTCGGCCGACAATTGGTCGAATGGCGTGTCAAGGCTAAATCCATAATGAGCCGCAAGACTGTACATCGTTCGTCCGCCCCAGCTATCGCGGCTGTTACTAAACGCCGCAGTAACAAACGCACCGTCATTGAGTGAACGTTTTGGATCGGGCACCAACAGACTTGGATACACCCGCATGGCAGTACCAATACCAGCACAGGTTGGGCACGCTCCGGATGGATCGTTGAACGTGAATTGACTTTGATTCATCACACCTGCTACGAGTCGATGTTTGGCGCAGCCAAAGTCCTCGTAAAATCGCTTTAACTTAGGCGTTAACTTGACTGGCTTGGTAATGTAAAAACCAAGCATCCCGTCCCCTAGCTTCAGTCCGTGCTCAAGAGAGGTCACAACCTGGTGGTCAATCCGAGGGCCGATCACAAACGAGTCGATGATCGCTTCGATGGTATGAGTTTCTTCTTCATCGAGTTCGATATTGTCGCCTAAGTCGCAAAGTTTGCCGTCGATCCGCGCCCGACGATACCCGTTGACACGAATCTGTTCAAACAGGTACTGGTAGTCTTCGCCATAGATCTTATGAACCGGAGTACGAACCTCAACTTCAGTACCTTCCGCCAAGGAAAGTAAGTGCTCCATCATTTGATGTGTCGATCGAATCACGATAGGCTGCTCGCACATTGGACAGTGCGGCGTACCCATGGTGGCAAAAAGCATCCGCAGATAGTCCGAAATATCGGTCATCGTTCCGACCGTTGACCGCGGGTTGGAGCCAATGGTCTTCTGATCGATGGAGACTACCGGCGAAAGTCCATTAACAAAATCGACGTCCGGCTTTTTCAATTGCCCAATAAACCTCTTTGCAAAGGTTGACATCGACGCGAGCAGCCTTCGCTGTCCCTCGGCATAAAT
>JANLUJ010000468.1:0-1721 GCA_031363425.1 Pirellula sp. | reverse complement strand
CGATTGCCCTCGACTTTCACAAATGGGGACAAGTTCCTTACGACGCTGGTTTCGTTTTGGTGAGAAACTCTCAATTGCACCAGGATACTTTTACTTCGCCAGCAGCCTATCTTCGACGAGAAACGCGAGGAATGGCTGCTGGTTCGCCATGGCCTTGCGATTTTGGCCCTGATCTTTCTCGCAGCTTTAAGGCACTCAAAGTTTGGTTCACCATGCAAGTCTATGGAAAGGATCGATTGGCGCGAATGATGGAGCGAACGTGTGAGCTCGCCGCTTACTTATCGCATTGCATTAATGCATGCGAGGAACTTGAATTGCTCGTGCCCGTCAGCCTTAATATCGTCTGTTTTCGATATCGATGCAACGAGGCAGATCGAGTGAACACAGAGTTGGTAGTGGCCCTTCAAGAATCAGGGATCGCGGCACCATCGTCCACTACCATCAACGGCAAGTTCGCTATTAGGGCAGCTATTTTTAATCATCGCACGACGCAACTCGAAATCGATGACCTGTTCAAAGCTACTTTGCGGCTTGGCCGAATTCTTTCACAAACGGAGTCGGTGGCAGTAAGATGAAAAAGGCGAATTCCCAAGACAACGCTCGTGCGCAAGAAACAACGAACCTAAATGGACTGGCCAAAATCATGCGATTGGCATTCCATGGCGACGACCTCTCGAACCTCACTACGCAACTCGCAACGCGAATAGGGCTTAATTCGCGTGACTCAGCTGCCATGATGGATCTTTCCGTTGTACTTCAGCTTAATGCGAAACCAGACGAAGCAATCGAACTTCAATTGGAAGCGCTCCTTCGCCATCAGTACTTTGAATTGAACTCGAATCCGAAGAACCCAGCCTTGAAGCTGCTTGCAATCATGGGGCCCGGCGAAGTCATGGCAAATACGCCCATCGACTTTCTTGTGGAGAATTCGGATATTGCTCTCAGCTTTTTGTACATAGGGGAGGGACTACCCATACCAAGTCGGATTCCCGACCACGATGTTGCCTTTGTCGCTGTTTGTGAATCAGACCGCAGTCAATTCCTATTAACGCACCTCAGTGAAATCATGGCGCACTGGCCAAGGCCCTTCATCAATATGCCGGCGCGCATCGCGCAGCTGAGCCGCGATGTGGTCAGCGCACGTTTGTCGTCGATCAACGGAATCGTGACCAGCGATGCTCGTCGACTGAGTCGTGTCGAGCTTCAGAACGCCGCCACGACTGGAGCGCTTTGCGTTCCCGTGATTGCCAGGCCAGTCGACTCGCATGCAGGACAAGGCCTATCCAAACTTGAAAACCGAACGCAAGCGTTGGAATACTTAGTGGCCCAGGATAGCGATGAGTTTTATGTCGCTCCCTTTATCGACTATCGAAGTCGCGATGGGATGTATAGAAAATATCGGATTGTGATTATCGATGGCAAGCCATTTGCAGCCCACATGGCAATCTCGCAGCATTGGATGGTTCACTATTTGAACGCCGACATGTTGCTAAATGAAAAAAACCGAGACACAGAGGCTGGTTTCATGTTAGACTTCGACTTGGACTTTGCAACCAAGCATAGGACCGCCTTGCAGGAAATAGACAACCGTGTCGGACTAGACTATTATTCGATTGATTGTGCAGAAACGCGGGAAGGCAATCTGATTGTTTTTGAGCTAGATAGTGGTGCGGTGGTTCACTCCATGGACTCGATCGAGCTTTTTCCATACAAAGCCCCTC
>JANLUJ010000318.1:0-1387 GCA_031363425.1 Pirellula sp. | reverse complement strand
CATTTTGGGCATCGCCATGAAAGTAGTCTCAAATATCCACTTGCAGAGCGCTTAGAAATGGGGGTTCGGCATTTTTTAGGCACCGATTCGCGCGCCTCCAATCCTGACTTGAACCTATGGAGCGAAGCCAAATGGATTCGCAGGGAACATTCGGGTGTCCCATCGAGCACCATCTTAAAGATGATTTCCACGGATGCCGCGGAATTCCTTGATCTTGAAGACAGATATGGCGCGCTCCGCCCGGGACAGCCTTCGGCATTAACCGCAATCAGGCTATCTGAAAAAAGGCCACGGCCAAACGCGCTAGCGGACGTCGAATTCTTATACGACTCGCTACTTGCGTCGGACACGCATTCGACAGCGTTGGAATTGGTCTTATGCGAGCGGCATGTTTAAACATACCCAGCACGATGCGCCAGCGCGCCAGCTAGTGATTCCTGCACCCATTTCACTAGGTCGCTGTTGTCTGCCAAAGGAGTCGGCCAATCCGCGACTAGCATTCAATTATAGCTAATTGACCGGCAATTCATCCATGCTGGCAAGCAAGCTTGCCTGCTGCTCAGCAATCCAGTCAGCGGTTTCCCTAATAACTTCAGCAAGTTGTTCCCCGTTGTCTGAGAAGAAGTTATTCGAGTACCTCGAGGCCAACAAGGCTACTTACGGAAGTTGATTTCGATGCAACCACTGTCAGATTTGGAACCGACTAACTGCATTCAGAGTTTTGGACCGAAGCGCCCAAGCCTTGGCCGATTCGGCGCTCCGGCGTGTCAAACCGGTGCGAGTTGGGCTGTGGGTGGGGAGGGTGCGTGGAAACGGGCAACTTTTCCCGATTTACGTCTTGTCTTTCGCGTTGGTAAACCAGACACCCTCAACGATCTCCCGTCGCATTTCGATGAGGGAACTCCGGCTCTGATCTTCACAAAGGGCTAAATTGTCTAAAGCCGCC
Source organism: Pirellula sp. (assembly GCA_031363425.1). GTDB lineage: Bacteria > Planctomycetota > Planctomycetia > Pirellulales > Pirellulaceae > JBKCUI01. The sequence goes on along the minus strand of JANLUJ010000318.1, from coordinate 441 downwards.
TCGATGTCGGCAATATAAAAAACGCAAAAAGTGGATGTGGACTTACGGCCAGGAACACTACGATGCTTAGTATCGACGCGGGAACAATGAACACTCCGGTGAACAAGCGAGCATTGCTTGGAACCAACAATGTTTGCATTTCGGCTTTTGTCATTGCGATTCTTTTTCGCGCTGAGTCTAGTAATTCACCGGCGCGGTACCGGTAAGAATATTCTAGCTATATGGAACTAAAAAAAGCCAGAAGACTTGAAAATCGTCGCTATTCATACCAATTCGACGCTCCGGCGTGTCAAACGCGTGTCAAACCGGAGCAAGTTGAGATCGAACTGAATACCGCGAAGCGGTTAAAGAAAATAGCCGGTGGTAAGCGAAGCGCCACCACCGGTCTTCTTGACGTGCATGTAGTTGATCCTGAAGGGATCACAGCAAGTCGTTCGAATT
>JANLUJ010000165.1:0-1738 GCA_031363425.1 Pirellula sp. | reverse complement strand
GCGGTCCCGCTTACGTTTCCGTCATAGGAATTCATGCTAAGTCGTGGAAGGGAATAAAAGTATGCGACTGAAAAAACCAAAACCGAAATCGCCAACGGCAAAATTCCTCTGGTCCAACGCGAAGGAGCAAAGAAATGCGTTGTACGAACCCTGCTCAACTCAGGAGTTTCAACCGCCGATAACATGACGCCAGAATTCAATTTCGTTACTAATTGTTCTTTACCAAGCCAATGCAAAAGCCTGGCCCAAATAGTTGTCGACTCCGAAATCGATTCGCTGTGTCGTAGTTGTGAAGCAAAGTGTGCGAGAGCCATCATGGCAGCGCAGCCAAGGGCGAGAACTGGCAGCATCAATAAACCGTAAAGGACATTGTTGTTTACCAAAGCCCCGACCACCAACTCCAGCAAAAGAAAAACTCCCCATTGTTCAAAAACGCGTTTTGACTTTTTTTGAAACATGAGCGGCAATTGTACGTAAACCAAAAGATTGCCAACCTCAACGATTTGGTTCGATGATGCATCGCCAAGGAAATCGAATATCGCAATTCCGGCTCCAGCAATCATGGCTACATAGACGACCCACCTATTTAACGAAAACCAGCCGAAGATGTCGGTGTAGAAAATCGAGAGAACGGAACAAAAGCCAACGAGCAGTGGCAAGTTCCATGATTGTTTGCCCAGACCGATCATGCCGGCAGCAATCGTTGCAAACAACCCAAAGTAAATCGTAACACAGATAAAGCTATGCCGCTGATTCATGGCTCTATCTGTTCCTTTCGCAATTTTTTTAAAACTCATCGCGGTGTTTCAATGCCAACTATTCGCTTTAGTTTTTGAATCATCCACAGCATCGCACCCAGAGAGATCAGCATACCAACCAAAATCACGACAAGAATATGCGGTGGCAAAAAATAATCGGAAGTCCAATTCCACAGTCGTATCCAGTCCAACATGCAATAGGTTGTTGACGCACAAAGATAGTGCCAAACGGGAAGGAGTTGTCACGGGTCAAGATCCACACAATGACAACAAAAATCATTCCAAAAAAGGGAGCGAGGAAGAAGGCTAGCCATACTATTTGCCAACCAAAAAAGGAACCTATCATTGCCATCAGAGTCACGTCGCCAAAGCCAAGCGCCTCTTGCCCCATTGCCCAACACGCCACAATTCGAAATCCCCAAACGAGTGCTCCCCCCAATCCTATTCCAAAGAGTGACGATAGAAGAGCCTCCCATCTCGTTGGGTCAACTAAGCTATACGCGCCGATCAAACAAACGACGCCGACGACCCACAGGACAAGGAGCATTTTCGTACCAGGGCTCCGCCGAAGCACTTCAACAAAATAGTAAGCCGCTTTCTGCAAGCCTCGACGAGTAATCCATCGCCGATCCGCCATCCCAAAACACCAAGAACTCCAAAAGAAAAGCCCAAACAATAGGCCAATGCTTCCATTCCAGCTCATGTCCCATGGCCCCGGCGAATTCGCTTGTATCGGTACAGCCTCGCCGACCAATGCGGGAAATGCTGGTAGCGTTAACTCTTGCATTCTCCAATCAGGGAAAACCAATGCACCGACTAGCCCCAGGATGGTGCCGGGAATCGTAACGAGGTCAGGAATCGTTCTCTCGTCGAAGTCGATAAATGTTGCGACTGCCATCAACGCAACAAGCAATGCATATGCGATAAACTGATGTTGCAGCGTACTAACGGGAGAGATCGCAAGACCCCGTGGCATGAAT
>JANLUJ010000270.1:0-3919 GCA_031363425.1 Pirellula sp. | reverse complement strand
TCGACACCAAAATTCGCCCCCGAGCCTTGCGATGGCTTTGATTTTGCGTGGATCGGGTTGTCCCCGCTCGTCCAATACCGAGTCATCGATATGCATCATGACGATCTCACCAATGACTAAATTTGCCGAAATCGCACCATGCCCTACCGGAATAATTTGAATGGTTTTGCATTCCATTGCAAACGGCACTTCAGCAAGTCGTGGCGGTTTAACTCGAGTGGATTTTAAGGTTGACTGCCCAATCAGCTCAACTTCGCTCTCATCCGGCAAAAGCATTTTGCTCGACAAATTAATTTGGTCCGCATGCTTTTCGGTGGACGCGTTGATTACAAACTCACCATTCGCTTCAATATTGATCAATGTATCTTTCTTACCGCCATCTCGCTTCAACGTAGGCGAAAAGACGACTACCGGTGGATTGGCTCCAAAGGCATTAAAGAAGCTAAACGGCGCTAAATTTACAATTCCATTTTCGGAGATCGTCGTTACCCAAGCGATTGGACGCGGTGCCACCAATCCAACGAGCATCTGATAAACAGCAACTACCTCGGTTTTCGAAACATCGATTTGCATGCGTTAGTCTAACCAAGAGAAAGGGTAGTTAGGATCGTCCAGTGCTACGGATTCAGCAGCCAAGTGCAACGGTCGAAAAGTATCGACCATCACGGCTAGTTCATTCGTAAATTGAACGGCTCGGCTCGCGACAATCGTGCCGGGGTGCGGGCCATGTGGAATCCCGTGTGGATGAAGCGTTATTGAACCGATTTCAACACCTCGCCGACTCCCGAATTGGCCGCGAACATAATACAAGACTTCATCCGATTCGACGTTGCTGTGTGAATACGGGACCTTGATCGCTTGCGGATGCGTGTCCAGCATTCTAGGCGCAAAGGTGCAAATAACAAAGCCAGACGATTGAAACGTTTGGTGAATGGGGGGCGGCTGATGAATCGTACCCGTGAGGGGTTCGAAGTCGTCGGCATTGAAAGTGTAGGGATAGACCATCCCATCCCATCCAACAGCGTCAAAGGGATGATTGGCCATCACATAGCGAGTCCAATTCTCACCGTCTTTGATGCGGACCACGAATTCACCCTCAGTGTCCTCGGTTCCAAGATAAATCGGTCCGTGAATATCACGTTCACAAAAAGGCGCGCCTAGTCGGAATTGCCCGTCCGGATTAAGGTACCTAGGTGGGAAGCCGACGTCTCCTTGCGCTTCAATGACCAACATGTCCGGACCAACCGAATCTGAATCGAATTCCAATCGGTAGGTCGTGCATTTTGGGACGACGATATAATCCATAGGTCGGAACGGCAATATTCCAAACATTGAAACCATCCGGCCAGATCCGCGCTGTACAAAGATGACTTCATCTGCTCGAGCGTTGCGGTACAACTCTGTTTGCTCAGAAACCGGACGACATCGCGACAGCACGACATCCGAATTGAACATCATCGGAACGCGGCCTGTAATCGGGTCCCCAGCAGCAACAATAGAAGCCGTCTTCAAATGCACATGCCTAAGGGTGGAATCGTTTGCTTTCGCCAGCGGGGTCTTGCCCCCAGTCTCGATTCGCAAGACTCGAGTTGGAGGTCGCAAGTGATACACGATACTGTAAGCTCGGCTGAAGCCTTGAGTCGTTATCACCTCTTCATAGTAGATTCCCTCGTCTCGATGACCTGGTTTATTAGGGTGAATGGTGTGCCGCTTGGGCGGAATGGAGCCTCTTTGTAAATACTGTGGCATACTTTTTTACCTTTCGTTCTGTTGTGGCGAGCTCGGTCGCGAAGCAACACGATTTTCTAAGACGCCTAGTCGTTCGATTTCCAATCGGACGATATCCCCGGCTTTCAGCCAGCCACCCGTTTCCTCTGGAGTCAATTCAAGGATGCAGCCTGTCCCCACGGTCCCTGAACCGATAACGTCGCCAGGCAACAGTCTTGTGTCTCGACTTGCATGGGATAATAGCTTCGGCCAAGTCCAATACATGCTCGATGCATTGCCTCGCGACACGGTTTTGCCATTGATGGATGCCGACATATGAAGATCAAGCCGCCCGTCTTGGTACCGATCCCGCAAGTCAGAAAAAGGGACAAGGTGTGGGCCAAGAGCATTAGCAAAATCCTTACCTTTGCTGGGACCAAGTCCGACGGCCATTTCTTTTCGCTGCAAGTCGCGAGCTGACCAATCATTGTAGATGGTGAATCCCGCCACGCATTCCATAGCCGAATCATGCTCGGGTAAATCGCTGGCTTCGGTGCCAATGATGGCCGCAATTTCCAATTCGAAGTCCAGCTCCTCCGAGCACTTGGGCGCATAGACCGGATCGCCATGGCCAATGATTGAGGCGGTATTAGAAAAATAGAAAACAGGAATCTCGTACCATTGATTGACCATGCCAAGTCCACGCTGCGCGCGACATGTTTTGACATGCTGCTCGAATGCATAAAAGTCGCGGATGCTTCGAATCGGCGGGAGTGGCAATGGCATTTTCTATAACGTCCCACGCGTTTCTTGCTCGCGCTCAATCGCTTCGAAGAGCGCTTTGAAATTCCCTTTGCCGAAACTTTTGGAGCCTTCGCGCTGGATGATTTCAAAGAAGAGAGTCGGACGATCTTGCACCGGCTTCGTGAAGATCTGCAACATGTAGCCTTCGTCGTCTCGATCGACGAGAATCCCTAATTCGGCTAATTCGTTGATATCTTCCTTGATGCCTCCGATCCGATCCCCTAGGCCTTCATAATAAGTCTTCGGCACACGCAAAAAGGATACGTCGTTTGCCTTCAAAGCGCGAACCGTCTTGACGATGTCGTTGGTTGCCATGGCAATATGTTGAACCCCGGCGCCGCCATAGAAGTCGATGTACTCCTCGATCTGGCTCTTGCGACGCCCTTGTGCAGGCTCGTTGATGGGGAACTTGATCTTGCCTCGCCCGCTCTGAACTACTTTGGACATTAAAGCAGAATATTCCGTCGAAATATCTTGGTCGTCAAACGATACAAGTTGTTCGAATCCAAGGACTTTGCGATAGAATTCGACCCACTCATTCATTCGCCCTTCTTCCACGTTTCCAACAATGTGGTCAATGCCCAACAAGCCAGTCTCATGGTAGGTAGCCGGGTTGTAGCGAGTGGGGTCAATCGGGTCAAAGCCAGGTGCAAACGCACCGTGGTACCGATCACGGTTGACAAATGTATGCGTGGTATCTCCGTATGCCCTGATGGTGGCATGCTCGTAAACTCCATACTTGTCTTCAATCATCCGCGGACCAATTACCCCGACAGCACCCCGCTCGACGGCCAAGTTGTAAGCATGTCGAACATCGTCCACCTGCAATGCGATGTCTGAGACGCCATCCCCGTGTAAAATCAGCCGAGATGAATCAGGATGGTTCGCGCGAAGAGGCGACATAATGACAAAGGTAATGCCACCCTGTTGAACCACATAGCCTGCTTCATGCTTGACTTTAGTTTCTAAGCCAGCATAAGCGACTACGTCAAAGCCGTAAGCATTTCGGTAGAAATACGCGGATTGTCTAGCGTTGCCGACGAAAAACCGAACGTGGTCGATCTTTCGCAATGGCATTTCATCCTTTGGCGACATGGAGTCCATCTTTCGTTTTTAAAAAATGCGAAGGAAGCCGTAGATCACTCTTGCCGAGCTTGCCGAGAGTAGCTTTGCGCCGATTCGTCGCACCCGGCAAGTACGACCGACCGTAGGGTCCCTCTTGCCGAGAGTGATTTTGCGATTGTTAGGCACACGGCCCAGGGAGCCATGCTACATACCCCCTATTGTAGCGTTTCTGCGACTCGCAAATTCAAAGACAAGCAACCTGCATATTGCTAGCATTGAAAGCAGAAGAATTTTCTCGCGATTGTGTCGACGGTTTCCACTCCGCCATCGCCGCGCCCCTCGC
>JANLUJ010000241.1:0-1136 GCA_031363425.1 Pirellula sp. | reverse complement strand
ACGGACTAAATCATTGAACTCGGAACAGTTGGCCATTCGTCATTTGATCAAGAGGACAGAATTACGTTGAAGGCCGACACTCGCGACGCAGGTCCACGTTGGATTTCCGAGAAGCGACGTTGGTGCTTTTCAATCATACTGTCGGGATGGCTCTTGCTAATCTTTGGCACGTCCTGCAGGCTCACTAATGCTACTGCGGTTGAAAAGGAAAAACGCGCAGAAATCAAGTATCGGCGATGATTTCCCAAGTTCACCGACTAGATGAACGAAACCATTTGTTCGATCGTCCGCTTCCCACCCCCCTCGTGATCCTACTCGATCCAGCCATCGGCCGCTTTTCCACAGGTTAGGATCATCCCCACTGTGGACGTTGGCGCAGGTCGCTTAGCACTTTCCTTTCCACAGGTTGGCTGTTGACCAATTCTGCTTCGGCTACGGCGCTGGCTGCCTAGCTACGTACTTTCCACAAGTTGGCTAGTCGCTACTACGGCTACGGCTGCTTGCTGGAGGAGGGATGCGTCGGAACAGTCAACAATCAGCAATCAGCCAGCAAGGCTCCCCATCCCCATGTGGCGGCATCTCGATCCAGCCATCAGCCGCTCTCCACAAGCTACGCCAAATCACTGTGGACCTAGGTCAGAGTCAGCGGGCAACACTGTGGAAGTAGACGATGCCAGCGATAGCGATTTCCACAGGTTCGTTTGAATCTAATCCGGCTTCGGCTACGGCGCTGGTCGCTGGCTGGAGGATGGATGCGTAGGATAGACTGGAGCAGACTGGCGGGGAAGCCGGCTGGATTGGAGTCAATTATTTGCTTCGACGAATGACTTGTCGATCGTTCTAGAAACGTTCGAGCGGAATACGCAGGGTGTCGGGTATCCTTTGTAGTTTGCCTTCGCGGTCAACAACTGCCAAGGTTACAGAGCCAGAGGCGATCTTTGCATCGCCTCGCAGTACGGTATAGCTCTGTTCAATTTTGGCTTCGGAGATCCGAGCGATCTCTACCACAATTTTCAGTGAGTCATCATAGCGAGCAGGCATATGGTAGCGGCATTGAACTCTAGCAACCACAACGAATAGACCGCTCGCCTCAAAATCTCGGTAATTTCCACCTCGAGCTCGATACAGATCGGTTC
>JANLUJ010000211.1:0-4267 GCA_031363425.1 Pirellula sp. | reverse complement strand
GTTCTAACAGACCGCTTGTATCAGGCTATGGTTCGTGCCTCGAAGGAGTTGACGCCTCAGAAGGTCGACCGAATTTTTTTTCGCTGCGAGAAATTTCACTTGCCGTTCCACGAGGGAGAACAATTTAAGCACGCGGTGATGACGAAAGTCTTGCATGATGAAAGGGCTAGTGTTCGAGACCGTAACCTTGCGGCCATGGGGCTTGCATCATTGAATCGCATCGGACGGGGCCAAGGAATAGACTTGCCCTGTTTGGATTTGGGGGTTGCCCAAGTCGTGATTTTGCCAGGAGAGTCGTTTGTCGGATACCAACTGATGGCGCAGAAAGTTCGCCCTGATTCGTTCGTGATGGCGATAGGATTTGGCGAATGTTGGACGGGATACATTCCCACGCAGCAAGCATTCGACGAGCGTTTTGATCACGGCTGGCGCTGGGTCGGACCCGGCTGTGAAGCAATTATTTCTGACGCACTACGCTCAGTTCTAAGGCCTCATTGAGAAGGCAGTCTCGCATTACTTGGTCAGTTTCGATTTGACGCTAACGGTAATATATTTCTTGAGCGAAAGGAGCCTACCCTCCTTGATACCGCGGATATTCATCAGCTCATCGACGGATTGAAAGCCGCCTATTTCGTCTCGGTATTTGAGAATATCGTTGGCAAGTTTTTCACCGACGCCCGGTAGCAAATTGAGTTCCGCTTGTGTCGCCTCGTTTAGATTGACGACCAAGTCGGATGGGAGATCGCTTTCGGGTTTTTCCACGCTTGCCCGATACAACCAAATTGACATGGTCCAAAGGATGATCAGCAACAAGAGGGCCGCGAAAGCCTCGGTTCTTGTCCAAATGACTCGGTCCCGTTCCTGCATGATCTATCTGAGGTTCAAGTTTGATCTTAGTTGGACCGCAATTGCTGCAAGACTTCACTTACAATTCGGTCAATCACGCTATCGTCCGCAACGGGATTGCTTTTCGATGAATCGTTGCTTTGGTAGGAACGCTTGGATTGCATGAAGTCAAAACCAGCTAATAGTTGCTGCAATTTGCCTTGAGTTGCATCGGCTGCGCTCACTTGTTGAGGCGTTAAAGGTTGTCTGGATTGGCCTAGATCCCAACCTCGAATCTTGGCCCCTCGGCGAAAGCCTTCAGGAAACTCCGCGGTCATAAGCATGGTGTCGAACAAAGGCAGTAGTTTGTATTGGATTTGCATGGCTCGTTCCCATTGGCCTGCACGAGCTGCTTCGTAGATGCTCCGTGTCAATTCGGGGACTACACCGCTCGTCGCGTTTGTACCGCCATCGCAACCGATCATCAGCATCGGAACCAGGGACGCATCCCAACCTGTCATGAAGAAGAAGTCGCTACGAATAGGCCGAACTTCAGCAATCATCCGCATCATGTGAGGTATGTCGCCGGAGCTATCTTTGATTCCGACAACGCGAGGGCATTCCTGCGCCAGTCTCTTTACCGTTGGCACGTCGATGGGTGACGCGAACATAGGGATGTTGTACAACGTAACATCCACCGAAACACGGTCTGCAATCTGCTTGAAGTACGCATAAACTCCATCTGGAGCCAAGCGATAGTAGAAGGGAGCAACGATAGCGACGGCTCGAACGCCGAGGGCACCATATGTGTCGCAGGCTCGGACGGTTTCTTCTATGTTGGCTTCAGCCGCACCGGCTAGAATGGGGACTCGACCTCGTGTCTGGTCGACAACGACTTCGATAACACGCTTACGCTCTTCAGGCGTGAAGCGAACGAATTCGCCTGTACTGCCGTTGGGATAAAGACCATGCACCCCGTGTTCGATGAGCCAATCGATGTAGCCTCGAAGAGTGTCTTCGTCGAGTTCGCCGCGAGAGTTGACCGGAGTGATGTTGGGGGTAAATATCCCCGCTAAAGGTTGTTTGCTCATACCACAACCATAACACATCGAATACGCTGCTGGCAATCCGGCGGACGATTTGTCATCATTTGGCCTGCTGCCTAGGTGCGTTTCTGAGGATTTTCCCAATATCCTGGCCATTTTCACGAAGGATTCCCATGCGTTCCGCCTTGCGTTCCGCCTTAAGATTATTGATCCCGGCGATTGTTTTGGCATATGTTTTGGCGATGCTCGCGTCTTCTTGTTTGCCAGTCGCTGACTCCACGGGGCAGGCCCAAGCGATTCCTAGATGGGAATACTGGCTGCTGCACGCTTCGATTCCCTCCGCCATTTGGTGGCAATGGACCGGAGGCCTGCAGCCGATTGTGATTTATGACCGCATTCCCATTCTCGTTTTGGCTGCGGCTTGGCTCGTAGGATGCTGGTTCGTTGGAACATCGATTTCACAATTCGATCCGATGTCCCGTCGGTTGTCGAAGTACGAAAGCGTCGGTGTTTCCATTTTGATTGGTCAATCCGTACTTTCGGCTGTCGTATTCCTGGCTGGTTGGATTCTTGGCACCGATTCGCTCGTATGGATATTGGCGTTGGTGTTTGCGACGACCGTTGTCCTTTCGCGATTCCGACCGCAGCCCGCGCGCGGTGATCCCCAAACCGAGAAAGGAAGCGAATTAGAGGTAGAGGATGACACCTCGTTCGCGAGTTCGATTAGCAGGCGGATGGTAGGACTTTTGGTTTTGTCGACGATTTATCTTGCTTGTATCCAAGTGTATGGAGCAACCATTCCGACCCACGACATGCACGTGCGAGAAGGCGATTGGTGGCTTGCCAAACATTCAATATTGGAAGGAAGAATCCATTGGTCCGACGAAAACACGATGGTCAACGAACCTGCCTGTTTTGCAATGCCTTCGTTGGCATTCATTAGTATGCTTACCTTGGATTTACCATCCGTGCAAGCTCCAGGAGGCAATACGATACCGCGGCGCGAGCAATGGAACAGTCGATTGTATATGGGTGTATTGGCGGGCAAGACCGCGAACGCCATGTTGTGTTTGGTTGGAGTTCTATTGGTCGGTGCTCACCTTGGCCGTCGATTGGGATATTTGCCAGGTCTTTTCATTTGTTTTCTTCTCATTGCAACGCCTGGTATCGCGGAATTAACTCGACTAGGGCGCACCGAAACTCTAATAGGAATATGGGGTGCTGCATTGTTGGTTGTGTGGCATAGTTGCAGACATGAAGGATCATCGAAATCGGAACTCGGGTTGATGTGGGGATTTCTTGTAGCAGGCTCGGTTAGTTCTGGTTACGGTTCGGCCGTGCTTGTCGGCATACCGGCTTTGTTGCTTTGGGGTGTGCGTAATCTCCAATGCAAAACCGCTATTGCAACCAAATCGCAATGGAGTGCGCAGGAAGCGAATTGGCCGAAAAAGTTCGTTTCATTTTTGCTCCTAGGGTGCGTAGGTCTCGCTGCGAGCGCTTGCTACATTCGCAATCTGGTAGCAAGTGGGGATCCAATCTACCCATGGGGTGGAGTGGTTGCGCAGCAATTGGGGATCATGCAACGAGATGACCTGGGCAACGCGATGCGATACGCGTTTCGCGTGCCCAGCGAAACTACATTCGAATCGATTGACGCAGCGAGTTCAGATTCGGCACTCCCACAATCGAACGAAAGAAAGTCACCCTATCGATGGGTTAATTTTCTGGACGGGGTTTTTCGTTTGCTTTGGAATTCCAACGCTCATGGATTGATGCTCGTTCCATTTGCATTAGTCGGAATTGGGACCATTCCCATAGCTACGTCCGCTAGGACTTGGTTCATTTATTGGAGTTCACCACGCTTGGGCGAGCGTCGCTACCCAAGAATAAACTTTGGTTGGAACACCAGTCTCGTAGCCCTCGTATGGTTTGTTTACTGGGTGTCGATCTGGTGGTTTTTCTCGACCCGCCAAGATCGCGATTGGGTTGGCGCGTTGATTTTTTTAGCTTGGCCTGCCGCAATTGGCGCACACTGGATGGCCAAAAGGGCTCACGGCTATTTCCTTATGGTTTTGGTCGCGATCGGGATAGTCTGGTCTGTTGTAGTCGTCCCCATTTGGCCAACCAGCGACAACCGAATGTTGGTTGCATTGCAAAACATGGATCGATCCACCGACTCATTGATGCGTTCCAAATTATCGGATGAAGATATCGCCATGACGAAGTCCTACTTAGGTCAGTTCAACGCTTTAATGCGTCAATCGGAAGCAGAAGCGACGTCATGGAGAGTTCTTTTGATCGGTGAGACCGATGATTTTGAATTAATAGCGGACTGCCATAGCAATGGTTCATTTAGCCAGGGAATTATAGAAAGATGGCGAGATTTGCCAGCAAAC
>JANLUJ010000207.1:0-2502 GCA_031363425.1 Pirellula sp. | reverse complement strand
CACTCACTTTTCATTTGGCTAGCAATTATACTGCCCCGCGGGCGCTCGCGGGGTACCGTTTTCCTCGGAAAACTTGTTTGTCGGGGCTAGCGCCCGCGGCTCAATTTGATCGTAACGACCCCACGATATGTACTCGCAAGCATTGCCATACCGCCGGCTTCGACCGTTTGCGACTCTATCGAATTGTCACACAGTACGAGGAGACTGTCTCTGCTGTGTCCAGCGTTACAATTGGCCGAGTCGCGGAAACACCTTTCTCTACTTTAGGCGGGTAGGTGTGATCATACGACCATACATAAGCTCCATCGCCCTCCACTTCATAACCAAACGGTTGGTGCTTGACCGTTGTCCAATCGTTGCGCAACAAGCCAACTTCGGACAGTTCACTCAAGCTTTTTGGCCATCGCTTGTTCTTCAATTGAAATCGCTTCACCGAGAGCGACGTGTACGTCAATCGGCGATAGATTTCCTTTCGATCGAACGCCTCGGCAAATTGTCCCATGGCCGGCATCAGCGTAACAAGGTACATGTCGGAAATGCTAAATACACCATGAGTAAACATTGTCGTTTCAACTTGATGCGCACGTTCACGAAGTCCACTCTCACCAGCGTCAGCGCAATGCTGCCAGTCTTCGTAAGCTCGAAGAACCGCTAGCCTTGTACTGGGTAGGACTGGCAATTTGAAAAATGGATTGTCCCTGAACTGAGGCATACCCATCGATTGCAAATTATCGAGTGATGAGTAAGTCATGCCACGCTCACCAGAGGTGGTCGCATTCCAGGCTTTGGTGACTTCATAAGGTCGATCGATTTGGGCCGAGAGTGCCAATAGTTGTTCTTCGTTCCAGACATCCATACCGAGAGATCGATTGATCGTACCAACCTGCATCCCTCGAATCGCAATGGAAACTAAGTTGCCGACCATACAGAAACGCCAGTCAAAGGCATCTGCAACCGAACCCATGGCTACAATGTCCTTCAGTGCTCGCTCCCCCTCCTTTTGATAAAGAGCATGTACTGCATCTAATTCCAGAATCCTTGCAATATTTCTTGATTCCTGAACTGGCTCAAGCAATGTCATAAAACCATCGAACTCAATGGGCATCCAAACCGGTTTTAGGAAGTCGTCTGCCATTTGAATCCGTTTGATGATAGGGCGAACCTCTTGCAGGTATTCTGCTACTCGGGGCTCGTCTGGCCATTCGCCCCCTGGCCTTAAGTCATAAGGGAGAATACGGGCGCTCAAGATGGGCAAATCAATCGACGGCGGCAGAATGGCAATACTTGCTTTGCTCAGCGCAAGGACTTCGCTCCAAGCCGCTGTGCCCTCTTTGTGCGAAATCTTTTCGAAGAACTTAGCCATCGAATCGTTATCGTAAGGGTCACCTGCTTGTCGCATGTCCGCGAGTTTTTGTTTTAGGTCGGAGGACGCTACGGACTCTCGGTAGACGATGAAGGCGATGAATACAAAAAGAAAAAAGATCGGCAGCAGGCTAACGAGCCCAATCCACTTGAGTCGACGTTTCAAATTGGTTTTACCGACCTGAGGAGGTTTGCCTGTTTTTTGTGTCATCTAATTTTCCGATTTGATTGTCAATTGGTTTGGGCGGCGGGCGCGAGCCGCGTTGCATTTTGCGGCTGTTTTCGATCGCGGCAATCGCCTGCGGCTAAAGTGAATGGGCTTACGCCAATAGGTTTAGGGCGGGAACAATTGAGGACAATTGTTCTACTCTTTCAACGCATCTGCTTGCCTTTCCCACTCGCCATACCAAAAGGCCCATGGTTCCTTATATCCCTGACTCGGCGAGAAGGGGGTCGCTGTAAGGCCAAATTTCGCCTCAGACACATTCCAGTCACGTGCAAGAGACTCCTTGGCTTGGATCAAAGAAGTACTATCGTTTGCTTTAAGGTATTGCTTCATGTGCCAAGCTGCCGTCGATACGTGCCGTCTTGTGATCAAGCGAGTTCCATTTTTGATCGTTGGGATGGAGTAGCCGCCAAGCGTGTGTTCCAATGGCGTCTTTCTGACATAGGCACCAGTTCCCATGGAACGATCAATGCGATTTTCGCGAATGCCGATGAACAAATCCTTGGTGAGGGCCAGAAACCTAGCGCGCTGGCGGCCAGCCTTGTCGCTAAGTTGAGCCACCGCGTCGGAGTACACTTCAGGTCCCATGAACTCTTTGGCTTTTGGAGATCGCACCTCCTGAACGAGCCAGGCCTCGTATTGATCCGCAATCTGTTGGGTTTTGAGGTCGGTCGTTAAACGAACGCCGCGAATGATGCGAACGACTAAACGAATGTCTTGCTGATATCGCCAAAGAAGCTCGTCAGAGCTGCCATCATCTTCCATGCGAATGCGTGTAAGCATCGCATCACCCATCAATCTCTTTGTTACTACATAGGAACTGGAAATCGGCGATAGGCTATCGAAGGATTGCAGTTGCCGTTCGATGAATTCCATCTGCAATTCGCGCTCCTCGTCCAAGGTCTTGAAGTTCG
>JANLUJ010000186.1:0-3603 GCA_031363425.1 Pirellula sp. | reverse complement strand
ATGGAGAAAGGCGCCTGTCTTGAAAACAAGTCCATGCTGTCGCGAATCCAGTCATTGGCTCTTTACAAAAACTGAGTGACCTGGTCGTGTAGATGTTTGCATTGTCCCCTCCGAAAGCCAGGCCCAGATTCCGATCCTGGTCAGGTTACCCGCATACAATGCTTCCACTTCACTTGATAAAATAGAATTCATCACTTGTCGGAGAATTCAAAGTTGACTGCAGCCAAACCCAACAGTCCCCCACGGATCTTACGCGACTTACAAACAAACAGGAATCGCCAATCAAAGGTACTTCAAATTAAAGGCGAGATTCCGGCTGGAGCATCTCCGATTGGCAGACTGCAATACGTTTGGCAGACGTTCCCCTTTGACGCAGAGATTGTCGCCCAAGGTATGAAGTTCAAACAAGACGGTCTGTTCTTCTGTGATTCGACAGTCTTTATTGCGCCGACTTCGCAGACGATTTGGACTGCTACGACCGAGGGGAATAACGTTGCTCTGGTCCCTCGAATAATTGGAGAAATCTCCAAGTGGATAGAGGACTCACCTTCTATAAATGCAGAGGCCCATGCCCTCGTAAAGGCAGCATTAAGCGGCGACACACACAGTGGAATTCAAGTGATCGCCGAACCAACCCAAAAGTGGATCTCCAGCGCAGTCTGGTATTACGCCGACCTCCTGGGAGTTCGCAAACTCTTGTGGCACATTGTAGAAGCCGACCTCGGTATGCGTTTGAACTGCGTGCCGACCGGACAGGAAATAAGCAACCACATTCAGCAAGTTGGCACATCGCGAGCCCAACTCCTGGCAAAGCAGGGACGCAATCCTAAAGTTCCGAACAACCTCTACAACGACGAATGGCTAGTGGCAACCGCACTAGGCTACGCGGTCACTACCGGCATTGAAGTAACGTTGGTGACCGGAGATGAAGCGGTCTTGGACCAGTTCGCCAAAGCAGCCTCAATTCTAACGCGACATTACGAAGCGATGCACCTTGCAGATCACTTCGTCAAATATCCTCGTAGTTTTGCTGCCAAAAAGATCTGCAATCCTGACAAAGAGATTTTCGTGAATGATGAGATCGAACTCATCAAGAGTCCCTATGCGTCAATACTTGAAGTGTTACCCACGGCATACCATCCCGTTCAGATTCATTGCATGCTTTTGCAATCGACAGTCACTCGTTGTACTTTTCAAGCCGAACTAGAAATGGCGGAAGTACTTCGAACGAAGCACTTAACGGCGGGTTTGTCCACGAGTCAACTTGATGGACGCAACATACACCCTGATCCACCAAGCATTATACACGTTGAGCACCCTGACGTCGCGGTGGTTGCCAACGATACTACGATTGATGCTGGCGCACCAATTCCTGTCGCCTCGACCGATGTCGAACTTGCGCTGAGAAACGGAGAAGAAGTTGTAGATATCAAGTGGGTTGACCCCAAGGCACTGCTGTAACCATCGCAATATGGCGACCAATGAATCGAATTGCTCTAGCAACTAATGTATCAGCGCGAGCTCGCAGTATTCGAAATGATGCTTCGGCTAGCAAAATGAACAGCGTGCTGGGTGAGAAGTGCCCGGCAAACAATGTCATACACCTGCTTAAGTCCCTGCAGTTCGTGCTGCCAGGCGTTGGTGGTTCGATTGAGATAGGCTTCCGCCTTGTAAGCGTTTCCATGCTGGTGCGAATCCAGTTGTCGGCTGTACCAACTGAAATGTTGGATAGGAATAACCAATTTGACTCTGCGATTTCATAAGATGTCATAGTTTCAGCTTGAATTGATGCGATCCTTTTTCCTGTCCACCGAAATTCTTGTACTTTCTTCTACGAATGCCATGGAAATGGAAACCCATGGTCTTGAGACATCATTAATGACAAGTCAAACGAAGGAACTTCCGTTACCGAAAGTTGTAGCCGTTCATCAGTCGGGAAGTCCGATGTACCAATTTTAACGGTATCGTCGATTCCGAGCCAACATTGAGCGTACTGACTGTTCGGCGACAACGATTCTTCCACTTTAGCGACAACTGAATTTCCCTACTGGTTTAGCGTGAATTTTGGCTCGGTGACTGGTTGTGTTTGTGATTCCAAGGCTGCTAGGGCTTTCTGTTTGGCTTGAGCTTCTTCCAGGCGGCAACTCCCCACGTTGAGCTCGATTATCGTGCTGTGATGGACTAGCCGATCGATCGCCGCTGCAGTCGTCATCGGGTCCTTGAAGATTCGCTCCCATTTCGAGAACGGTAGATTGCTGCTGATCAAGATACTCGTGCGTTCGTAGCGATCGGCAATCAATGTGAACAAGACTTCCATCTCTTCTCGACTCTGTTGTACATAACCGATGTCGTCGATGATCAACGTCGAGAATCGACCAAGCTTGGCAAGATAACTCGGTAGACGAAGTTCCCGTTTGGCAAGCAACAGATGTTGAACTAGTTGAGCACAGGGAGCGAAAACCACTGAATGGCCCTGCCGAATCAGTTGTTCGCCCAATGCATTGAGTAGTAGCGTTTTCCCTGAACCCGGTCGGCCAAACATCAATAGGTTCTCGGCCCGCTTCACAAACTCGCCGCTCTGTAGCTGTTGCATGCGATGTTGGACTACCATCGGGAATCGAGACCACTTGATCTGAGACCAGGTCTTGTTGCGTTCTAGATCCGATTTCTTCAAATGCTTCGAAATCCGATTCTCGGTGCGCCGATCCGTTTCGGCAACCGTAAGCTCGTTCAAAAACCGCAGATGGCTCCAATGCTCCTGGGCCGCTCGATCCGCAAGGCTGATTGCCAACGATCGCATCGTTGGCAATCTCAGTCGTTTCAAACGGCCATCCAGATCCTCGAGGTTCAGTGGCAAGTTCGGTTGCTCTGTTGTTTGAGAGTTCGTCGTTTGGGTCATTTAGCACCTCCTTGTGCTTAAGCAAATCATCATAAGTGTCGAGTTCCGGCTGCTCGACGTATGGGTCTTCGACCAGCGATGCCGGGCTGGTTTTATCAATCTTAGATTCGATCGATTTGGGATCGATGATTGCTGCGGATTCCAGTACTTGCCGAAGCTCAATTTCGACATTGTCTTGGCCGTGATGCTTGGCCAGATACAGCAGCTTCAAGTAGCACTTGATGCCATTGTGTTCGCCGTGCTGAGCGACCGCTGCATCGAAAGCTTTGCGAAATCGCTTCGCAATCGTCGTGTAACACCGCCCAACATCAAGAAAGCATTCTGAACGCCACTCACGACTGCCTCATAAGACTCAGAAAGACATAGCTCACCGTATTCCCAGTTTGACTGAGTCAGAGTGGCGTGAAACAAAAGTCCACGCCAAGACTGACTCGCAACTGTGATGTTCAGCGACGCCAATTCCGTGAAGTCATACGCGAGCACATCACCTGCTTGATGACTTTGGGAACAAGTGACATTCTTCTCGATCTGTTGTTCGAGTTTCCATTGAGCGTACTACTCAGTGAACTTCCTATGGCGCAAAATCAGCTGCTCCGCAGTCTGCCAGCCGCCCGTCTCTGTCTCCTTAAGCCTCTTGCACCAAATGACTTACGGGTTTTTTCGTGGTCTCACATGCGCTCGAACGGAGTCTGGCTCCCGCAACT
>JANLUJ010000169.1:0-1224 GCA_031363425.1 Pirellula sp. | reverse complement strand
GTTCATTCTACTCCGTGTTGGTATATTTCCTCCGTTCGGTCGCTTTTCTATTGATTCGTATGTTTCGAACTCAGGCTCATTGGGATGACAACGAAGAATCTAAAAATCCTGTTGGTCGTCTTGATCGGCTGTGTTTTTTGCTATGCGAATGCTCAGCGCTACAGGAACCTCGGTGATCTTGCGTTGGCGATGCACATTATTGAACAAGAATATGTCGAGAAACCTGACAAGGAGAAACTTTATCAGGCAGCCATGAAAGGGATGATCGATTCGTTAGATCCCTACTCGAGCTACATACCCATCGAGTCGTTGAAGCCATTTCAGGCTTTGTTTGAACAAGAATTTGGTGGTCTTGGAGTTAGCCTTGACGGTCGGCCAAGACGAGACAGGCTAACTATTGTTGCTACGCTTTTTGACTCGCCTGCGTATCGGGCTGGAGTCAAACCCGGCGATGTCATCCTTGAAATTGACGGCACTGCCTCGTCCGCTTTGGAAGTCGAGGCTGTATCGAAAAAACTTCGAGGCAAAGAAGGGACGCCGGTTACCCTAACGATCGAAAGGGCGAATGAACCTCAACCTTTGCGAATAAAAATAGTTCGGGCTAGAATCGAAGTTGAGTCGGTACTAGGAGATCGTCGTCGCTTGAATGGATCGTGGGAATTCGCGATGGAGGAGGATCCACGTATCGCGTATATACGGCTCGAGCTATTTGGAGAAAAAACGACAGAGGAGTTAAAAACCGCACTTGCTAGCGTTCGAAAAGACTGTCAAGGACTCATCTTAGATCTGAGAGATAACACTGGCGGACTGTTGATCGCAGCAAAAGACATCTGCGATATGTTCCTAGACGATGGAATCATTGTGAGTACGCGAGGACGCGACGAACGTGTCGATCAGCTATACAAGGCGCAGCAAGGTACCGAGATAAAGAACAGCGTTCCTATAGCTGTTTTGATCAATGAACATTCCGCTAGTGCAAGCGAGGTGGTTGCTGGTTGTCTGCAGGATCGTTGTCGAGCTACGATTGTCGGAGACAGATCATTCGGAAAGGGAAGTGTGCAAAACGTTATTCCATTAGACGCGGGTTTAGCAGCCATGCGATTGACGACGGCCTATTACTATCCACCAAGCGGTCGGTTGATACATCGAAAGCCTAATGCAAAACCAGATGACATCTGGGGAGTGTCCCCAGACGAGGGCTGCCAGGTCAAGTTGGATGAAGCG
>JANLUJ010000130.1:0-2039 GCA_031363425.1 Pirellula sp. | reverse complement strand
CGATTGCTGAGCTGCGATTTTTTCGGCCGATATGTTTGTAATGCCACAAAAATCAAACACCGCATTGGCAAGCAACTCTTGAAACACAGGTTCCGCAAAATCCCCCTTGTGTCCGAGAGAAGTATAGAACGAAGCGCCGCCATCGGCTCGCACAAACGACCATGCGATCGGTTCCTCCGGTTGCCCCTCTATCTTTCCGTTAAGCATAACTCGCGTACCTGGTTTCAATGGTGAAACTTTGTAGAGCGAACCTTTGCTCGAAAAGAGAGGAGTCGCATTGCCCTCGCGCATCACCAATGGAAACAGATCATTTCCATAGTGATTCGTGTAGTTGCCGCCGAACGCATACGCGTCAAACTCCGGCCATTGAGCGAAACCGTCGACTTGCTTACCATCCCGCAAGCAGAAAGCGTGACTAGCAGTTCGAATGCCGATTACAGGTCGACCTGCCATGACGAACGCTTGGATTTTCTCAAGGTCTTGTGCCCCAAGGGGCCGACGTCGTACGCTGACCAGCAAAGCATCGGCATCCTCGATCACTTGCAAGCCTGGAATCGATTCTCGGTTTTTTGAGTCACCATGAATGACACTAACTTTCAACCGGGTTTGCAGTTGCATCGCTGCAAACTGCGGTAGAGTATCGGCGGTCTCATACTCATCCTCGGAGATGAGTATCGCTAAATGTGGACGACGGTCCTTCGAAAACCGGTGTGGAACTCGCTGCGATGCTACGTTTGAGTTAAGCGAAACGAATACTTGATCGCTAGTAATTGTTGGGCAGACATGCCTCTCCACATGATCGATAACCAGGTCCGTGCCGGAGAAATGATTGACATAAGGCCAACTTAGCGGGTTGTACATCGTGTCAGTCAAGTCGCGAATCAGGCACACGTTTTTCCCGTGGCTGACAAGTTGCCGCAATCCGAACGGCCTCCCAAGGACACACATATTGGTGTGGACTCCACATAATAAAACTTGCTTGATCCCTTTGGTCTCTAGAATATTCCAAATCTCATTCCCCGAATCGCTGACGAAATCCCGTTGTGCGTCGATCTGAATGACTGGGATCTGTTGCTTCCATGGAGCTTTTGGATTGCGGCCCTCGTTGATCAGGGTTTTTGCCCATTGTTCGTGCTCAACCAGATCGTCGTCTTCACCTCCGTCAGACTGATCGATCGGGTACGGGAAAGCCTCTTCGCTTGAAATTCGATCGCACCATGTTGAAATATCCTTTGGCAGGTTTGCTGCATTGGGAAGCGACTTTGCGCGTGTTCGAGCGGGGTGCGAAGCGTAAAATGCCATGCAATCGCTGGGGGCATGAATGATCGTGGCTCCATTGGTACGCATGATTGCCGCCAACGCATCGAGCCTTGGCGCAATCTCTTGGACGCGGCGAACCGCATTGACACAATGGTGCGAATCCCAAACGTCGCACAAGATCAGAGCTGTCTCCGTCGGCTGACTCAAAACAGCCACTGGGATTCTATGAAACTGAGCTGGGAATCCAGCAACCGGAATTTGCCTTGTGGCTTGCATTTCCAATTCGCTACCGACCGAGATCATTGCGATCGAGACCGCCAACGGCAAACAAAGCATGAAATAATGACTACGAAACACGGGTCGATGGTCCAAAGCAATTTCCTTTTGCGGGTTCAGGAAGGGTGCAGATCCGAGCGCATGATTGTAAACGAAAGTGCAGTCCGACTGGTCACCAACTCCACCCTGTTACTGTTTTTGTCAATTGGTCGTTTTGACAGGCAGAGCAGGAACCAGAAAAAAGTTACTGGCGTAAACTGCATGCAGCAAACGACTTAGAAAAAAACGAAAATCAATGGCACGGCGGTTGCTCTCGCAATGGGGAACCTATTGACGACTGCCAAAACTGGCTCGCTTCGTTTTCAGGTGCGATTTGATTTTCAGATCCATGGGTGCAGGGAGCCTGCACTTTGTAATAAACAGATTAATGTTCGTTGGTTGTTACCGACTCATCGCAAGGAGTTCACCGTGGCAAAACAAATGGTTTTTGATGACGAAGCGAG
>JANLUJ010000101.1:0-3408 GCA_031363425.1 Pirellula sp. | reverse complement strand
TCTGCATGCTACGATCCTTCACCTGATGGGGTTGGATCATACGAAGTTGACTTATCGATACGCGGGGCGCGATTTTCGATTGACCGACGTGCATGGCGAAGTCATCAAGGGTGTCTTGTCGTAGTAAAGGCCCCGAATGCGAGAAATGGTTGATTCTGTCGCTTCTGCGGGCCGAACCGTCTATTCCAATAACTCCAATTCACACGGAAGTGCTGGTCCGCGTATGGCAGCTTGGATGCTAATGAGCGATCGCTTGGACTCAGTGCTCATGCGAAAGCTCATGCGGCGATCGCGAACAGGTTCGTCCGATAAGCCTTCGATCCATCCATCTACCACAAGCCCAAATCGCGAAAGTGCATCATGCCCCTTTGCAAATTTGCGAAGTTCCTCATCCCCTTTACTGCTTAAGATTAGTCGCAACTGATCCGTTGACGCCAGTTCGACTCGCGACACCCAAGAAGTTTCTACCGCCATTCCATTGCTTGTGGAAAGCACTTCGGACCCAGTGGTAGTATTTCTGCTTACTACCTTTTCCAGCGGAATGCCTGTTAAAATCGGCAAGTAACCTGACGTCGATTCTTGAGATGTCGATGCGGAATCAGCAATGCTTTGAATAGAGGGTGCCTGCGAAAGTGAAAGACGTTCGACGATGTTTTGTCGTTGAAACCGCCAGCATCGAATGGACAAGCCAGAACCCGATTCTAAAGAGGGCACGCAGTGGAGTCCTTGCAAACGCGCATCCACTGATTTTCGAATAGCAACTTCTCGGGTAACATCCGTCTGCCCCACCTGAGCAACTTCTCTGACAACTCGGTAGTTCATCGTCACCGGATAGAGTCCAAACCAGTAGAGACCGATCCCTCCAAAAACCACGAGGCCCCCCACGGTTTCCAGCAAAGAAATCATCCTCGCGTTGCGTGAGTCTCGCATGAAAACGAGCGTCGTCGCGCCCCATCCCGTGGCTACGGGTTCGTGATTCGAAGTCGAAGACGTCGCGTCGGTTTCGCCCAAAACGCCGCGCGCCCAAAGCCCAAATGGAAGACCAAACAGGACAAGCGGTGAGACAGGCAACATGGTCGTCAGGACACCGATCTTCGCTGCCGTTCGGTTCCCCGTGGCTGCATAGAGAATGCCTGTTATCAATTGAACAATGAGCAGTGGGCCCAGCAGCACGGCACTTGCAATGGCACTCACTGCAAGCGTTGATCCGTTCAAATGAACTGATCCGAGGACCTGAGCGATGGCTCCTAAGCCGGCATTGAAGATTCCAAAGAAGATAAGTAATATCGCAATTGTATAATTAGCCTTTGCACGTTGGTCCCATAAGCTCGGGGTGCTCGCAATTATGTTTGGGCGTTTCGAATGAACCTTTTCGATGACGCGCTCGGCTAGATGAAAGTTGTTTTTCTTGACGACCACGTCGACTCGACCTGATTCCGCTTGAGGGAAATTTTGAAGGGCCGAAATGGAATCGGCGACAATGATGAACTTGCCGCTGAATAACCCCTTTTTGTACTCAACGCCAACGATGCGATTCCACGGAATAGCGATCGCGCGAAGCTTGGACCATCTTTGTCCCCAGATCTTGTCGCAAACATGATACTCCAACAGCATTCCCTCTTCGTTCGCTTGGATCGTTCCTTTCGCTTCTGCGAACCCAGCTAGATCGTCGCATTCGAATGGGACACTAGCCGTGGCATATTGCGGCGACTCGGCAACTTGGTATGTAGCGGCCGATCCTGACGTAACGAGTTCGAGTGCGTGTCGCAGCTCGTCTGCGGATTGAAAGCGAGCGGTAGGGCGTCGATTGAGTGTTCTCGCAACGATAGCATCGTACCGTTGATCTAATGCGGAGTTGACTTGGCTCGGCGCTTCGAAAGTTCCGACGGGCAGTTGACGTGTTAGCAACTCATAGAACACTACCCCCACCGCGTAGATATCGACTCGATGGTCAACTTCGTTCGGCGAACCTAGTTGTTCGGGTGCCAAGTAGTGTGGTGTGCCGAGCACTTGCCGAGTCGCAGTAATTTGCTTTGGCGACTGCGTATCCACGATCTTCGCAATCCCGAAGTCGGCGATTTTGAGTGATCCATCGTCACCCAAAAGTATATTCTCTGGTTTGATGTCTCGGTGCACTACGCCCTTTGAATGCGCATAGTACAGCGCGTTGCACATGGTCTTGATGTATTCGACAGCCTCTGCAGCGTCAATCGACATTGCTTCCATGGCTTCGCGAAGGTTCAATCCATTGACGTACTCCATCACTAGGAAAGCAAGCCCATCTTCGGTTTGTCCATAGTCATAAACGGTGACAATATTTGGGTGTGAAAGCTTGGCAAGGGCTCGAGCTTCGCGATCGAATCGATCCAAGAAGGGTCCCTCTTTGGAGATTCGGCGATCGATAATTTTGATCGC
The DNA here is from genome assembly GCA_031363425.1 of Pirellula sp. Taxonomy (GTDB): domain Bacteria; phylum Planctomycetota; class Planctomycetia; order Pirellulales; family Pirellulaceae; genus JBKCUI01. The sequence goes on along the minus strand of JANLUJ010000101.1, from coordinate 993 downwards.
CACGTCACGGTCGAGACCCGTTTGACGGGCTTGGTAGATGGCCCCCATTCCGCCGCGCCCAACGAGGCGTTTGATTTCTAAATGCGGAAAACTTCGACCCAGTTCCTCAATCGTCGGAATATAGTCATCGCCGACAATCGAACTATTTGCCTGTTTCAGTTCAATGCCAACCTGCAGCAAGCACCGGTGGCATAAACCATCGGCACCGGTTTGAGAGGAACAGCGTGGACAGGTCGTCTTCATAATGGTTTCACGGAGCGAATGGAGGCAGATTTCACATCATGTCATCAGTACATTCGATCATTTTTCATGACGATTACAGCCAGTTCCTACTTTTTTGCAAAAAAGTGCTGCTGGGCACCAATGCTAAGTCAATCCACCGTTCGGGAGTATTGGATTTTCAACGAGAACACGAAACAATTCATTCAATTCGGCTTCAACATCGCTAGGCTCGTCAACGGTTTCCTCCACAACCTGCCGCAGGCACTGAGCAAATCTTTGTCGCAAACGATGCAAGGCAACTTTGCCGGCTCCAGCGGATACAGCCATCTTACTAGAGACTTGCTGATAAACATCGTTGTTCAATGGGGTTGTTAGAAAAGGAATGAGCGAGTCGTAGATGTCATTGCGTTGGCTCGACGTGTATTCCGTTTTCAACCTCAGCAACGTTTCCTCAACCAGATTCGATGCCCAAAGGGCCAAAAAAACCTTTTCGGGGTCTGCATCTGCCGATCTCCGCTGCAACCATTCGCGCTCACCAAGCTCGGCATCGATCGATTGAATCGCCACGGATCCGCCTCGTTTTTCGCGAGAGTCATAGCGGTGCAAATCGACGAGATATCGTTTCCATGCTGTCAGCAAGAAGGTCCGGAATTTTCCTTTGGCTGGATCGGCTCGTTCCAGTATTTTTCCGTCCAAGAAGCTTGCTAAAAATCCCTGAGTAGCATCCTCGGCATCGACTGGAGAGAGGCCGCGTTGCCTCGCGTAAAAATA
>JANLUJ010000094.1:0-1727 GCA_031363425.1 Pirellula sp. | reverse complement strand
TGTGGTGATCCTTTTTCTGTTTCTGTTGTTATCGCATTTTTGGCTACTCATTCCTAGTGCGGTGGCCATTCGTTTGCGCCATTTCCGATTGCCCATTCTGTTTGTACTCATTCCCCTGGGCATTGTGATTTCGGTCAGCACTTCAGGATGGATGGAGTCGGTCTTGTTCAACGGAAATTTGATCCAATGGCTATCCAATAATGACGGCACCGGCTGGTCTGGCTGGTTTTGCTTGGCGTTGGCACCTGCGACGCTCGTGGTGGCTTGGTTATTTCATGGGCCATTGAGCAAGTACATACAGGCCATAGCTCGCCGCATGAGCCCATCCCGGTTTTCGATTATCAATTTGGGGCTTTTTGGTTGTGCTACGATTGCCGTACTGATGATTTCTGCCCTCTCTGCATGGTGCCTTTCAGCATTTGGTTTTGATCCGCGAGGGTCGTTGCTTGGATCTTATCAGGAACGCAATGCTTTGTTGGTAGGTGGAATCCTCGGCTTTGCGATCATTCCACTGATTTATACGATCTCGGAAGATGCTCTCCAGTCGGTGCCACAGCATCTGAGAAGTGCGTCGCTCGGTTGTGGTGCCACGACGTGGCAGACCACGATTCGAGTTGTTGTTCCTACTGCAATGAGCGGTCTTTTTAGTGCCGTGATGATAGGATTTGGGCGAGCTGTGGGGGAAACCATGGTCGTGTTGATGGCTGCGGGAAACACACCCGTTATGGACGTCAATCCGATGAATGGTTATCGAACGTTGTCGGCCACGCTTGCGACCGAGTTGCCGGAGGCTGCCAGGGGGGCTACGCATTTCCATGCATTGTTTTTAGCCGCATTCCTGTTGTTTTGCTTCACGCTAGTCGCCAACACGATTGCTGAAATCGTTCGTTTGCGATTTCGAAAGAGAGCCTATCAACTTTGACAACACATGCTCGGGCGAAATCGACAGGTCAAAGCCTCATATCACAGGGTGAGCCGATGGTGTGGCTCACCGGGGGGATGTTTGCAATCGCTTGCAGCATGATCTTTTCGCTCCTTGGACTGATACTTTGCAAAGGGCTTGCAACGCATTGGCAGCGTTCCTATGCAATCTATCCCTTGGTCAACGGCGAATTCGAGGCCGGAGAACTACAATATCGACAAACTTACAATGTAAGCCAGCAGTCATTGGGACTGCTTGACACCAATAGCAGATTTAAGGCTGAAGAGTTCCTAGCCGGTCGACATCAGGCCGATTCAACGCAACTGTATCTGCGTACCGGCAACTACGACGTTAGCAATCGCCACTTTGCTTTCTTGCCGATCATTTCCATCAATAGCGAAACGAATGAGCAGCTCGCGGGCAAGGCTTTTGAGCCAACAGATGTATGGCTATTGGAGCGTCGCGAGTGGGGCGTACTATATGGTTTTCCCAGTCGATTCGAACAAGCATTTGCACCTGAATTAGATGCGGAATTTGCTTCTCTATCGACATTTGTCGATTGTATGGAGGAGCTGTTACCATTGGTTAACGTCTCGAAGGAAATGGATCCGCTCACGGAATTGGGGAATGACTCCGCCGCGATGCTTGCGCGGGTTCGGAGCAATTTAAGGGATCATTGGGAGAAGAGACTCGTGGGTGGAAAGGCATCCAACGATTCCATTCACACCACCACAGACCCATCTTTGATAAAGGTCGCGGTAGAGCGTTCACATCGCAATCAATCGAGGTTGATTGATAAAATTGA
>JANLUJ010000083.1:0-3621 GCA_031363425.1 Pirellula sp. | reverse complement strand
TCCACACGTCCCGTGGGGTACCGCCAATTGGCACTCACTTTCCAATTAGCGCAGGAAAAATACTGACCCGGGGGCGCTTGCCGCGTTACTTTTTCCCAGGAAAACACGGTTGTCGCGGCTAGCGCCCGCGGCTCAGTATTTTGCCTGCGCTAATTGCAAAGTGAGTGCCATTTGGCGTTACCCCACGGGACGTGTCGAACTCGGGCCAGGGGCCCAAGCTACCCGAACTAGCCGCTTGTCGTAGCAACGGACTTTCGAATTGCTTGGCAGATCATTCTAAGGGAGCTTTCGAGATCGCCGCTGGCGGTTTTAAAGGCATCTGCGTCAATAGTCAGCGGTGCCCCAAGCACAACCAGAGGTGCTCCATACGCGGGGCATTGTATCGCTTGTTCCAACGACAAGCCGCCAACGGCTTGAACCGGAATGTTTACCGCCTGGGCTACCTGTCGCAGTTGATCGAGTGGGCTTGGCATGCGCAGTCCGCGTGCGGCTATCCCGCGACGTTCATCGTATCCAATATGGTGTATTACATAGTCGCATCCAAGATCCTCGAGCCACTTTGCTCCCTCCACCATATCTGGGCAAACCATATTGTCACCCATCACTTTGACGCCGAAGTCCTTGCCAGCTTTGACGACGCATCGAATCGTTTCTTCGTGAGCACGCGCCATCACGACCACGTGTGTTGCACCCGCGCCGGCCATCATCTGAGCTTCAAGGTACCCGCCGTCCATCGTTTTTAGGTCGGCAATGATGGGTGTCGTAGGAAATGCGGATCGCAAGGCCCGAATGCCGTGCAGACCTTCGGCCAAAATCAGCGGTGTTCCGGCTTCGAGCCAGTCGACGCCTGCTCGCATGGCCATAGCGGCTGTTTCGAGAGCTTCGTCGATGTTAGTCAAGTCGAGTGATATTTGTACAATGGGAGTCATGGGAAGTTGGAAGTTGGAAAATGGAAAATTTAGCGCCCACGCCAAGTGATTTTCTTAAGCCTTTACTCTCACCCATAGTCTTTGGCCAACTGTTGGATGATTTTTTTGATTTCTTTGCGGCCCTCGGATGGTTCTAGGAGTTGGGCTTCGTTTCCTAGTTTGAGAACGTTGGGGACGATTTCCATCGGATGGTAGGCGGGGACTTTCATGATACAAGAGCCGTCCGAATCGAATTCCAGTTTTTGGTCCGCATGCCACGGTTCCTCTTGGATCCATCTGGCAGCGTTGCGAGATAGTTTAATCGTATAGGTTACTGGTTTTTCGCCGCCGCTGAAGATTCCGACACTTTTTCCGAGATGATTTTCAAGGTCCACATCCTCGTCCGCTTTGAACCATTCGTCTAGTGCAGTCGCTTTGGTAAATCGGTCTAGTTTCCAGTGCCTTAGCCTTTCGTCCGACTCTGCCTCTTCGTTTTTACCCGACTCAATTGCGACAACGTAAATGCTGCTTTGGTAAATGACCAATCCGTAGGGTTCGAGCCGTCGGGTAGCGACTGGCTTGCCGATGGATTCGTATTCGATTTCGAGTTTGCGATGTTCTTGGATTGCGCGGTTGATTGTTTTTAAGATGCCCTGTTGTTTTTCGTAAGTCTTGGCTGGCACGCCAAGAACTCGCAGGGTTCGGCGATAGCGTTGGTAGTGGTCCCAGACGCCGGCAGGAAGTTGTTCGCGCACTTTATTCCAGAACCCCTCGATGCCTTGCCAGAACTGAGTGCCAACGAGAGGCAGCAACAGATCGCGGCCCATCGACAGTGCAATGAGTTCGCTCGCTGTTATTGCGATTTTGTGGAGTCCCTTTTCGACACGGCTCATTTTCCAGACTTTGCCCGTTTGAGTCTCTTCGGTGATGATTGCCATACCGGCCGCTTGGAGAGCTTCGATATCGCGGCGAATACTCCGAACGTGCAGAGTGCCAATTCCAAGTTCTTGGACGACTGAGTCTCGAAGATCTTCCAGTGTGGCGCCGTAACGCCTTCGTTCTAGAATCTGAATGATTTTATGTTGCCGAATGAGTTGTTCGTTACGAGCCACTGACATTCCTTTGATTTAGTAATCTCGGTTTGGTGGATAACAGGATCTTTCGATTCTGTGTCGACAGATAGTGTATCCCATTTGTACGGAAGCCCAATACTTCAACACAAAATGGCTTCGAGGGTAGCGTAGCCAACAGGCTGTGAATTCTCGAGACTTTTCGCATCGCGCGTATTAGTGTCTACTAAGCGGACAAATAGTGAAATCCTAACGGCGGTGCCACATTGCGATTTTCCATTGCTAGGTGGAAACGCGTTTGAAACGTTGCAAGCCTGTCAACACTCGAAATCAAAATCCAACAGAATCAATGCCAGTATGCTTACAGCCATCATTGTTGTATTTGTTCTTGGATATCTCGCGATCGTCTTCGAGCATCAAATCCACGTCAACAAAGCCGCATCGGCCATCGTCACGGGAGTATTATGTTGGTCGATCTACGCGATAGGACATCAGCAGCTTGTGCCTCAAGCCGAGTTTGAAAAATGGGAGCGCGCGCATCAAATGAGCATGGATCATGATGCATCCACGGAAGCCCAGGAAAACAAATCGGCAAGTACTCCAAGTCACCTACCAGCCAAACTGGAATTCATCACAGAGTATCAATTGCCTCGTGGATTTGTTGAAATCGCCGGCATTCTATTTTTCTTGATGGGTGCAATGACCATTGTCGAATTGGTCGATGCTCACGAAGGTTTTTCCTTGGTGACGCAGCGAGTCGGAGCTCGCAACAAAGTAACCTTGCTTTGGATTGTAGGCTGGGTGACATTTTTCATGTCATCGGTCTTGGACAATCTCACGACCACGATCGTTATGGTGTCGTTGCTGAGAAAGCTCATTGCGGATCGCGAGACTCGCTTAATGTATATAGGGATTGCCGTAATCGCAGCCAATGCAGGTGGCGCATGGACGGCCATCGGCGACGTCACCACAACGATGCTTTGGGTCAAGAACAAGATTGGGGCAGTCGAAGTAATGCGAGACCTGTTTTTTGCAAGCTTCATTTGTTTATTGGTTCCGTTGCTCATCGCGTCGAGTTGGATGAAAGGGGAGTTGCCCCCCGTTTCTCATGAGAGAGACGCGGAAGACGACAAAACGATTGAGCCTTGGCACAGAACACTATTCTTGGTCCTCGGCCTGTTGGGACTAGTGTCGGTCCCGATCTTTAAAGCCTATACGCACTTGCCTCCTTTTATGGGAATGGTACTCAGTTTGGGAGTCTTGTGGCTTGCATCGGAATTCGTTGGTCATACGATGGATGACAAAACGCGGAGTTCGACCGGTGTGTTGTCTGCCCTGCGCAGGGTGGATATGTCGAGCATCCTTTTCTTTCTCGGGATACTATTGGCGGTAGGTGCGCTTGGAAGTGTCGAGATCTTGAAGAACATCGCAGTCATGCTTCAAGACTCGATTGGCAATCAGTCTATTATCGCGGTGATCATTGGATTGGTTTCGGCAGTTGTCGACAATGTTCCGTTGGTCGCGGCTGGAATAGAAATGTACCCGACGATGCCGCCCAACAATTCCTTTTGGATGCTCTTGGCTTATTGCGCGGGTACGGGCGGCAGTTGCCTAATCATCGGCTCCGCAGCAGGGGTTGCTGC
>JANLUJ010000077.1:0-4155 GCA_031363425.1 Pirellula sp. | reverse complement strand
GCCGACCAATCTCGAAATGGTTTGCGCGGCAGACTTGCCTCGCCTGGAGTACCAGCTTGCTTTTATCCCGTTGATCTCGTCGGGCGAAGCTGAACTTTCTCGCGATTTCCTACAGCAAATGTTTCATCAGCTTTCGATGGGTGGGCGGTTGGTCGTTTCCGTCGACAATCCCGACGATCGATGGGTCCATGATCAAATGAAAGGATTCGAAAAGAGCGTCAAGGTGCGAAAGTTTTCCGATGCCGTGGTCTACATGATCGACAAAAAGACTCCCCTCAAAAAGCTGAAAGACTTCTCCTGCCAACTAGCGTTCCGCGATTGTGAGGAGTTGATTCAACTCATCACGCGTCCAGGTGTGTTTTCGCATCGACAACTTGACAACGGTGCCCGTCAATTGCTGGACGCGGTCGATGTTTATCCTGGAGCTAAGCTATTGGACATCGGATGCGGCAGTGGTTCGGTAACCCTCGGGATTGCCAAACGCGATTCGAGCGCGAAGGTACATGCGGTTGACTCCAACGCTCGAGCACTATCGTGTTTGTCACATTCGCTTAAGTTGAATGGGATCAACAACGTAACCATGGAGCTCAATCATACTGGAGTCTATGGTGAGCCAGATCAGTTCGACATGGCATTGGCAAATCCTCCGTATTTTGGGGACTTCCGCATTGCAGAAAAGTTTATTGCAGCTGCGCATCGCTCGATGCGGCCAGGCGGACGGTTGGTACTCGTGACAAAGCAACCGAATTGGTACCGAGAGAATTTAGAGCGATGGTTGATCGAATGCGATGTATTCGAATCGCGCCGATATCACATTGTTTCCGGTGTGAAGCCGGTGGGATAGGCTTCCAGCCTGTCGATCCGATATGACAGGCTGGAAGCCTATCCCACTCATTTCCCGCAGCGGTGTTTTTGAATCCCGCCGCCTTGACCGGCGGTTCGTTCAGGTTTTCTGGCTACACTTGAGTCAGCCTGAGCGAAATGATTTGATTCACAAATTTAGTTATCCAAACTGATTGTTACCGTCTTGGACTCCGTGTAAGCCTTTAGGCCTTCTTCGCCCAGCTCTCGGCCTTGGCCGCTCATCTTGAAGCCACCGAATGGGGCCGCCGCATCGAAGACATCGTAGCAGTTTACCCAGACCGTTCCTGCCCGTACGCGACGCGCGAAATCATGGGCACGTGTCACATCGCGAGTCCACACCGCAGCCGCTAATCCATAGAACGTGTTGTTCGCGCGTCTTACAAGATCGTCCCAATCTTCGAACGTCAACACCGACATCACAGGACCAAAGATCTCGTCTTGCGCAATTGCCATGGAATCGGTGACACCGTCAAATACCGTCGGTTGCACAAAGTAGCCCTTGTCGCCAAAGCGTTCACCGCCAGAAACACACTTTGCCCCATCGCTGTTACCCTTGTCGATGTAGCCCATGATCTTGTCAAATTGCGCTTTGTCGATTTGAGGCCCTTGTTCGGTCTCCATCGAAAAGGGATTGCCAAGTTTTCGGTTCTTGGTCAGTTTCGTCAATTTGTCCATGAATTCATCGTGGGCCTTCTTTTCAACAAATACACGGCTACCTGCACAACAGCATTGGCCTTGATTCAGGAACAATCCAACGTATGCTCCTTGTGCAGCTCGGTCTAGATTGGCATCCGCCAACACGACATTCGGACTTTTGCCGCCTAACTCAAACGTTAGTCTCTTCAACGATTCTGCGGCATCCCGCATAATGATTTGGGCTGTTCGGTGCTCTCCAGTAAATGCGATTTTGTCGACGCCTGGATGCTTGACTACGGACGCACCGGCTGTTGGTCCGTATCCAGGAACCACATTGATAACTCCGTCTGGAATTCCCGCTTCCTTGGCGAGCTGCGCCATTCGCAAACACGTCAAAGGCGTCTGCTCGGCCGGTTTCATGACGATGGTGCAACCAGACGCTAGGGCTGGCCCCCATTTCCAAGCGGTCATCAACATGGGAAAATTCCATGGGATGATCTGTCCGGCAACGCCGACTGGTTCCCGTCGAGTGTAAGTAAAGTAATTGCCCCGAATCGGAATCGTCGAGCCGTGAATCTTGTCTGCATATCCCGCATAGTATCGCAGGCAGTCCATGACCAGCGGCAAATCCGCATATCGGGATTCGCGAATCGGCTTTCCATTGTCCAGTGTTTCCAATGCGGCTAACTCATCGACCTCTTCCTCGATAAGGTCGGCGAGACGGTACATGAGTCGACCACGGTCGCGAGCGTCCATTTTGCTCCACGGTCCACTATCAAATGCATGTCTAGCAGCCTTTACGGCTGCGTCGACATCAGCCTTGTCCCCCTCTGCAACTTCACAAATCACTTCTTCAGTTGCAGGATTAATCGTTTCGAAGGTCTTTCCGGACATTGCCGGCCGCCACTGACCGTCGATAAAGCATTCGGTATGTTTGACTTTGGGTTGGGCGATAGGTGCAACAACGGTAGCCATGGGAGGACTCCAAACTAGGGACCAAGAAATGATGGAGTTCGAAAACTCACGAACATAACCTTGAGCTTATCCGTCTTTGAGTGCTCTTTCCAGTAGGCATCCCTCCTTTGTTTACGGTACGGATTCGCCGGAGCTATAAGCGATTGCTGGCCGCGTCCACCGCTGCGCGGGTTAAACATTTTCATGGCCCAGTAGACTTGCTTTTCAGTCTAGGCTTGCCAACCAACAAACGATCCCATCCTTGCGGGCTTACTTTCGACTTGGAAAGATGAACCGCTTCCAGTTGTGATATCGATAGCAAAACACCTATTGAAGCGTCCGTTACGTCGCATTGATTCAGCCACAATGACTTCAGCGATTTATGATCCGTCAAGGCTGCTAACCCGACATCGGTGATCGAGCAGTTCGACAAGTCTAGTTCGGACAAATTTTTGTTATCGGCGATCGCCATCATGCAAGCGTCAGTCACCTTGGTCGACTCCAAATTCAATCGTTGCACGTTCCAATTCCTACCTGCGCCGCTATCTCCCGCCACAAACAATCCATCATCGACCTGAGTAAAAGACAGGTCCAACCATGGCGTAGTCCGATACTCTACCGGCCAATCCAAGAGATGCTGTGACGTGATTCGGCTTCGCGAAAGCACTGCTTCTCTCCGATTGGCAAAGAACGGTCGAACCCCCACGGTCGACGGCCCGTGAATCAGAAATCGATCCAAGGCATCTCGCAATGATTTGTCCTCATTCCATTCGCCAAGCAATTGCGAATCTTCCTTGTTGGCGTAAACGCTTTCAACGTATTGCTCAAACCGCTTACGACTCTCTACGCTCCCATCCAACCATAGGTGAGCAAGCCCTGCAGCTTGACTATACCAGGCGCGGATGTCCTCTTCACTGCGGAATACTCGGCCGCCGGCCGAATGAAACTCGTTCCACGGCACCCAGTACTTGTCGTGGAGTCGACGGTACCTGCCAGCTTGAAGGCGCGGCGAGTCCCAACCGCCAACGTCAGCAATCCAGCTGCCACCGCAGGCCCTTGTCGACATTGACTCCATATACAAAGCGACCCCTTCAACGACCCAAAAACCCGAACCGCGATCGGTATCCAATGCGACTGGCTGTGCATTGGCTTCGAAAAAAAACTGATGCGTCAGTTCATGAACGACCGTATTCTGCGTCTTGACTCCGTCCCAGTAGAATAGGGCAATTTTCTGATTTGGATCATAATAGCCGGTCGATAGTCCAATATCCTTGATCGAGCGCAAGGCTTTTGCATACGCATCTCGATTCCGGAACAAAACGACAGAGAACTTGTGATCAAGAGTTTCAGCGTACTCCGGCGCAACAACGTGTTTATTGGCCCAAGCCCGGAAGAACACCTGCTTCCACAAGGCAAACGCTTGCTCACAGAGTAACGCAACCTCCAAAGTCGCCTTGATGTCAGACTGCGATGCAATCTCAAAATGTGGGGTACTTGCAACGGTATAGGAACCAGCTGGCCATAAAGTCTTGGGGTGATTGGTGTACGCCTTTCGCACCTCCGGTGTTGATTCCAAGGCTTCCGAGTGGGGCCATCCGGCTCTCTTCGTTTGTTTATCCCCTAAAGTCTTAGGCAACATGGATTGCATGCCAGCTAACCGCCAACGCATCCGATATCCGGCTTCCCAATCTTGTTTCGATT
>JANLUJ010000073.1:0-2051 GCA_031363425.1 Pirellula sp. | reverse complement strand
CGGAACCATGCCACTGCTCAACACGATAAAGCCCGGCAAGTCCTGCGCCTCACTGCCGAGTCCGTAGGTCGCCCAGGCTCCCATGCTCGGACGTCCCTGAAAACCGTTCCCGGAGTGCATAAAGTAGTTGGCGTTGGTATGCTCCGAAAAATCCGCTGTCATCGAGCGAATAATGGCGAGGTCATCTACGCACTGCGCGACATTGGGAAAGAGATCGCTGACCGGTAAGCCACTTTGGCCATAGTTTCGGAACTTCCAAGGTGACTTCAGCAAATTCCCTTGGGCAGCGAAAACAACCCTAGGTAAATCAAACGGCGGTGGCTTACCATCGTCCCGATCGAGCAAGGGTTTCGGATCAAATGTGTCGACGTGAGACGGACCCCCCTTCATGAACAAAAAGACAATTCGTTTCGCTCGTGCAAGTAAGTGAGGCTGCTTGGATGCGAGTGGACTAACGAGTTGAGGGCCTTTGGTGGATGGCAAATCGTCTGCCAAACAGGAATTTAACAACGACTGAAATGCGAGATGGCCGAAACCAAGTCCTGTATTTTTCAGAAGCCACCTGCGGCTTATCGTTGAGTCAATTTGTGGCGATGATTGTGTCGATGACATAGTACCTATTCCAAGCAAGCTAGTTGATGAAAATTGCCTCGTTGCACAACAAGAGCGAATGGCATAGCCGTGTCCATCGCTCAGGCTCAAGTAACTCGCCTTTCGCATGCGCTCCATCCTCCAGGAATGCCGTAGCTCGCAATATCTCGGCCGATAACGGCTTGCGACCCAAGACAATACGATAGAGGTTTTGTATGCGCATATCATTTTCCCTGGAGGTAGCCATGAGTGTTTTTGCAAGTTGACTAGCAGCGTTCATTACCAAATTAGAGTTCATAAGGAAAAGAGCTTGGGGAGCTACGGTCGTCGTGTTTCGGCTCCCTGTACACATCGTTGGATCGGGGAAATCAAACTGTTCAAAAAGCGTGTAAACGTTGTTTCGGACGATTGGTAGAAAGGCCGCTCGTCGAAGGCTGTCATAACGTGTATTGTCAATGGAAGTATGGTCAAAAACGAACTGGCGATTTCTTAGCGGAATACTCTTGCCACCGATTGACAAGTCGAGCGCACCTGAAAAGGAAAGTATCGAATCTCGGATTTGTTCAGCATCCATTCTTAGCTTGGGGAATTTCCATAACCAGCGATTCTCGGGATCGTTGTTGTGCGCTTCCACACAACCAGGATTATTAGAGCTCATTTGATATGCATTGGATCGCAAGATCATTCGGTGCATATCTTTCATCGACCAACCCGACTCAATCAGGTACCTGGCTAGATAATCGAGCAACTCAGGATGTGATGGGCGCGCACCCAGCGCGCCAAAGTTCTCTGTTGTCAAAACAAGACCACTACCAAAATGCCAACGCCAGATGCGATTGGCTAATACGCGTGCGGTCAACGGATGACTCGGGCTAGTGATCCAACGTGCAAGTTCAAGTCGCCCGCTTTGATTGCGAGGGAGGATCGGCGACTCGAAGGGTGATCGCATAACCTCGGGGAAGTTGCGAGGAATCGTTTCCCCTAAATTGCGATGGTTGCCACGGATGTGAATCGGCAATCCATTTAGAACTTGTTGATCGACAACACCCATCACGGCGGTTTCATCCAACGCAAAACTCTCAACCAACCTGGCTTTCGTTGCGAGACTGTTTATTTGTTGTAGTGTTTCTTGATCAAACGCAAACTCGGGCTTTGGCGGTACGGCCAAAAACCCAGTCAAATCATTGAGCGCGACCTGCGCAGATTCAAGGACTGGGTCGTTCAACTTGTTTGTGTTGGGATCCTTTTCTTTCAATTCTGAAAAGGCCGACTCGGCGAGCTTAAACAAGTTCCGGTAGTGGTTATCTATTCCCATCTGGTCCGAACATGCTGCCAATTCGCGCCATTTTTTGAACAGAGGGTGATCGGGATTGAAGGCAAGAAACCGACGGCAATGAAATAGGACTCGTGGGTGCAAGCCGAGCGGTTCTGCTACGGCTGAAACTTCATTGAGGGGCATG